>CAZYRH010000128.1:0-6435 GCA_964650395.1 uncultured Ignavibacteriales bacterium | reverse complement strand
ACACTAGTCTAACTATCAGTAATGAGTTTGTGAACTTATCACTTCGGCAGTAAGCCTTCTCAAAAATTATTACCCGCATAATAACTTATTCTATTACAGTATGTTACACGAGTTCCATCACGTAACTTATTCAATCACAAAAGATTAACTTCACTTGACAGAGTTTGCATGATTGTTATATTTGAATTTGTTGCTTTTTTAGCATTGTGCATTGGTCCTGGCGGTATCGTCTAGGGGTTAGGACAGATGGTTCTCAGCCATCAAACCGGGGTTCGATTCCCCGTACCGCTACCAAAACGGTAAGCGCCTGTCATGCAACAAATTGGCAGGCGCTTTGTTTTTTTCACTAAGTAGCTACGCGTGAGTTAGGGAGGGCTTTTTCTATCGAAAGTCGCTCTTGATGTCCCTAAGGCCAATAGCTGTTTACGCTATCAGCTGTGACCGCTGCTACGAGAGCTAAAGCCACCTCTGGGCGGCATGATATTACGCTTCCTTATCTTTTTTCTTTTCAGTTTGCTTTTGAAGTTCATCAACTCGTTTGTTGATATCTTCAAGCACAGCAGTAAAATGCTGTGATTGCTCCTTCAGGTATGCAAGCTCCTCTTCTTGCAGTGTCTTGGATGTTGTGGCGCTGCCGGAGGTAGGTTGGAATCCCCCCGGATAGAAATAAGGGTCGGGATAGCCATATCCATAATCCCATCCGGGTAGTCCCGTCGCATAATACCCGTGACGCCAACCGCGCCCGTGTCCCATACCGTAGCCACGGCCAAAACCACGACCCAAACCCCAGCCTCGGCCACCTCCGAATCCGCGCCCGAAAGCGGGATTCATGTATCCAGGCATATCATAGCCGGCACAAAAACCAGCACCCCGTCCTGTCATCGGTCCGGCGCCCCGCGGTCCAGTCTTGTCTCCAAATGGCATTTTTGGCCTCCTTTATTTTGTGGTCAGTTATTCTTCATACCCCTAATTCTTATCCTTGATCATGCAGAGAGATGTTCTCTGCTTAGGATCAAGGACTGCTACGGCTGATAATCATCCTTTTTATCTTCGATAACCTCAACCTTGTCTGTTATGTCGATTGCCTCCCTCTTCTTGTTGCTTCCCTGGAGGAGCTTGGTGGCAGTCCTGCCAACTAACCTCCGAATAAAGCTGTCGGGCTTTCTCAGATCATTTACAATCAAACCAACAACCGGTGCAAAGAGCGACCCAATGCCAACCGCTTTACCTTTTTTGCCTGAGAAAGCGCCTCTTAGCCTCTTGCGTGTCCTCCGTCCCTTCTCGTCGGTACTGTTTTTCTCAGATGCTGGCGTCACGTCAATCACCCCTTTCGATTGATATACATTGTCAATTACCCCAATGTGCTTCCCCATTGGCACTGCCACCCAAATTCAGTTTGCCTTTCATAAATCCTCCTCATAGAACCGCCCCCGCCCAAAACCACGTCGACGTCCTCGCCCACGACCCCTTCCACGACCTCTGCCACCCTGCCAGCAACCGGGCAGAAAGTAGCGTTCACTCTGGAGGTTCCCATTAGTGTAGGCGGCGATAATCTCGTCAATTTCTCCTCTTACCCAGGGGATAATTCTAATTCCTGAAGCAGCTAAGGCGTATTCAAATTGGCGTGAGATAGCACCGCAAATCAAAGCATCAATTCTCAGATCACCTATCAATCGGGCCTTCTGAGAAAAATGCAGCGGTTGAATGTCAACAGTGCTCTGGGCTAATTTTTGGTCTTCTGTTCTATCGACCAATAAAAGTTGTCTAGCGGTGTCCATCACCGGAGACACTCTACCTTCCCATATCGGAATAGCAATCCTCATAATTCTGCATATAAGTTAAGCAGACACCATGCCGGAATGTACCACACAATCAAAGAGTGCAATAACATAATGTGGTGCAATCAGATAGTTTTACAATAGAGAATGGATTATTGCAGGGGTCAATCTTGTCGTTGCGGTACTGCAATCAATTAAATAAGAAATGGATGCAATAATGCAATCGCTGCTACTCAGTGAAGCTTATTCCCAGCTTCTTCATTTTTCGCCACAGAGTGGTTTTGTGGATTCCCAGGGCAGCAGCCGTCTTGGCTCGATTGAAGTTGTTTTTCCGCAAAGTTTCGAGAATGAATTTGGCTTGAAGCTCATCAAGCGATGCCGATTGTATGGCAGAGGGGCTCTTGGCCGGTCGCAGGTAGTCGGGAAGGTCTTTGATGTCAATTATTGGATCACGACAGAGAACAAAAGCATGTTCAATGATATTCTCAAGCTCCCGCACGTTTCCCGGATAATCATAATCCATTAAGACAGCTAAGACCTCGGGAGTAATATCTTCTATCTGCTTGTTTTTCACGGCGTTAAAACGATCGATGAAATGTTCCGCGAGAAGCGGGATATCTTCCTTGCGGTTGCGTAGGGGGGGAAGTTTTATTTGTATGACATTTATTCGGTAATACAGGTCTTCCCTGAATTTTCCTGCTTTGACAAGTCTCTGGACATTCTTATTTGAAGCAGCGACAATGCGCACATCCGCTTTGACCGATTTGGTGCCTCCCAATGGCTCGTAGGTTCGCTCCTGGATGACCCGAAGCAGGCGTACCTGCATGGCAGGGGAAATATCGGCGATTTCATCGAGGAAGATAGTTCCCCTCTCAGCCAGCGCAAAGCGTCCCGGCTTATCTCTCCGGGCATCGGTAAACGCCCCGGCTTTGTAGCCAAACAGTTCCGCTTCAAGCAGCGTCTCCGGCAGAGCCCCACAATTAATCACTACCATCGATTTTTCCTTTCGGTGTGACAGATTGTGAATGGAGCGGGCAATAAGTTCTTTGCCAGTACCGCTCTCTCCTTCAATTAGAACGGTACTATCACTTTCCGCAATCCCCGGTAGGATATCAAAGATTCTCAGCATCTCGTTGTTCTTGCTGATTATGTGTTGAAATGAGAACTTCTTCTCCAACTCGCGACGGAGTTCTTCGATGGCGCTCAAGTCCCGAAACGTTTCCACACCGCCGACAATGTTGCCTTCTTTGTCTTTCAGAAGGCCGGTCGAGATACTAATTGGTATCCGGCGGCCAGTGGCGTCAATTATGAATATTGCCCTGTTTACCACCGGTCTTCCGGTTTGCATAGTTTCCCTCAAAGCACAGTTGGTTTCGCAGATGGACGCCCGGAAGACATCACAACACCTCTGCCCGATAGCTTCCTCGCGAGGGATACCGGTTATCTCTTCTGCTGCCCTGTTAAAGGAGGTTATCAGCCATTCTCTGTCGACCGTAAAGACTCCATCAGCAATACTATCGAGAATTATGCCAGTAGCGTCATCTTTTTCAACTCGGCTATTCATTTGTGGCCGTCCATGATCTGTCATCAAACTTTAAGTCCAGAGTTCCATTGTCAGGTCGTCTTCTCATAAACCTATCAAAAGTCAATATACAGAATCTACAGCGCAATGGACAAGCAAATGTCCGACACTGCGCTATGTCGGCGGCCTTGATTGCTTATTGGAGTGCGAGTCAAATCCTGTGGTAAAATTTCGTTGGCGTCATTCTAACTTTGTCGTTTATTAATGCCCGATTATCTTCAGATTGAACGTGCTATACCAGCTGTCGAAATTGCTGGCATAATGAAAGAAAAGGAATCCTTGTTTCTCCTACCAGTTCTCAAAAGAAATAATTGGAGCCGCGAGGAAATGGCCAAGGAGCTCGCTATCAACTCGTCAACTCTTTACCGGAAAATCAAAAGCTGAGGTTGAAGAGTCCTCCACTGGAGCATTGATTGCTCGTCTTCTTTCGGTAATTGTTATTCTGCACGATTACCTTTTAGAATCATGCAACATCTCACGGTATTTTGTTGCTTCTATTGTTTCCATTCAAACCCTGAGACAGCTTGTAAGTCGTGTTATATCAATGTATTGACAAATGCCTCTAGGATTAGAGAGATATATTGACATAGCAATTGCTAATTTATAGCATAGAAAGATAGAAACACCAAAGGAGGTCAATCATGATAGGACTCGATAGATTGATGAAGATAAAGGGGGTTGTCGGGGCGGGACAATTCTCTGAAAATGGCAAAGTCATCCACACCATCGGTGAATTACCAGAAGATGTAATGGAGACCGCACATTTGTGTGTGCGGCAGAATCAAAGATCGCGGGAGTTAGCTATGGTCCTTGATGCCAAATCCAGCAGGAAGTGGCTGCCTCTTCAAGGCTGGGCCGTTTGGGGGGGTGAATATGCAGTAGTGGTAGTCGGCAATACCCGCGTTTTTGTTGAAGTAAAATATGCTGATTTTAATCAGTTACTGGTTAATTTGTTTGGTTCAGAAGCCGCTGGCACAAAACCGATGAACTACTGACTCGGGGAATCAAGTGCGAGCTTTGCAACAACTTGATAAACACTCGAATAAAGAGGTGTTAGATATGACAGAAAAAACCCAAGAAACTCATGCATTGGGTGAAGGGATTGACTACCAAAGTGCCCGATAGAACGAACAACCGTCCTGGAACTTATTGACTGGGGAGGTTGTTGTAGAAAGTAACCTATGGGTATATTTAATAAGTTATTCAATCGCCCCCCCAAGTCTGCTTTGACTCTCGGACGGAATGCTCCCTGCTGGTGCGGCAGTGGAAAGAAGTACAAAAAGTGTCACTTCGACTCGGATCAGGAGTACTTTAATAACAAACTTATGTATGCTGCTTGCAAGACCTCCGGGTGAAAGAGGTAAACGAGGTGAGTTTCACCTCTTCCATTTCAAACATTATAAGATAACACACAGGTTCGGTAGCTACGAGACAGCA
This sequence comes from uncultured Ignavibacteriales bacterium, assembly GCA_964650395.1. Lineage (GTDB taxonomy): Bacteria > Zixibacteria > MSB-5A5 > GN15 > FEB-12 > CAZYRH01. The sequence continues at coordinate 1,638 of CAZYRH010000128.1, read as the reverse complement.
GAGAGATGTTAGTCACAATACTGAATAAGAGTCTGATGATTACGGGTTTCGTCGGGTTGATGATGCTCGTTATTGAGTACATCAATGTTTTAACGAGAGGGGCGTGGCAGAACAGTTTAACGAACCATAAGTGGACACAGTACCTCGTTGCCGTTCTTCTGGGCGCATCTCCCGGCTGTTTAGGGGCCTTTGCTGTTGTCGCTATGTATTCTCACCGGGTCGTGTCGCTTGGCGCCTTAGTTGCAGCCATGATCGCTACCAGCGGTGATGAGGCTTTTGTCATGCTGGCCCTGATTCCTGAACAAGCTCTGATCCTGACAGGCATTCTGATCGTTATTGGTCTTATCGGTGGGTGGTTGACCGATGTCTTTATAACCAAGCGGGTTGCCGCTCAGAGAGGGATGTGTGAAAACCTCGAAATTCACACTGTTGAGACCTGTCAATGCTTTCCGGTAGACAAGATTATTACACAATGGAAACAGCTCTCTCCAGCAAGAGGAGTTCTTGCCGGGGCCTTGGTTTTATTTATTTTTGGTATCGCTACCGGCTCTATTGGCTCCCAGGAATGGGATTGGAAACGTGTCACTATACTTGTGACGAGCCTGGTAGGATTCTTCATTGTGGCCACAGTCCCTGAGCACTTTCTTCAGGAGCACCTCTGGCAACATGTCGCTCTTAAACATGTCCGTCGTGTTTTCCTCTGGACGTTCGGGGCCCTTCTGGTAACCCACGTTATTACCAATGAGTTGCATCTGGGAGGGCTTATTCAGAATAACGTGCTTACGATTATTTTCATAGCGTGCCTGGTAGGAATTATCCCTGAATCAGGGCCACACCTGCTTTTTGTTACTCTTTTTGCTCAGGGGAGCGTTCCCTTTTCCGTCCTGTTGGCCAGTTCAATTGTTCAAGACGGTCACGGTATGTTGCCCATGTTAGCCCACTCAAGGAGACAGTTCGTGCTCGTGAAAGCGATCAACTTTTTAGTAGGATTGTTGGTTGGATTGTTAGCTTACTTTGTGGGTTGGTGATGATTATCTTCAATCACGAGGAAGGCTGTTATTGCGGGGAGAAATACGTGTAATGTACACGTATGGACCAGTACCCTCTCGCAGGCTGGGACGCTCTTTGGGCGTTAGCCCGATTCCGCCCAAAACATGCTCGTATACCTGTATCTATTGCCAACTGGGAAAAACTACGCATTTGCAAACGATACGGGAAAGCTTCTACCCGAAAGAAGATATACTCGCCGAAATTATTAAGAGAGCGAAAAACTCGGCTTTAGATTACGTGACTTTTGTGGGAGATGGTGAACCTACCCTGTGCCAAGACCTGGGCTGGCTCATAAGGCAAACCAAGGAACAACTGCAATTACCGACGGCCGTGATCACCAATGGTTCTCTGCTGTTTCGTGAGTACGTCAGGCAGGACCTGAAGGAAGCAGACGTCGTCATGCCCACCCTGGATGCGGGAAACGAAAAGACGTTCAGAGCTGTCAATAGGCCGCATCGTAGTATCTTTTTTGACACAATGCTGCAGGGATTGGTAGACTTCCGCCATGAGTACCGCGGGCAGATATGGCTGGAGATTATGCTGGTTAAGGGCGTAAATGATACCAAAGAGGAGTTGCTGAGCATCAAG
>CAZYRH010000127.1:0-6435 GCA_964650395.1 uncultured Ignavibacteriales bacterium | reverse complement strand
TAACAACAGAGGATAAAAACTGCCCGAAGAGACCTTTTTCAACAAGCTCCTAGACACTATAACTGTAAGTTTAGGAGATTTCGTTCATCAGCATCAACAGCATTTTTGGTACCCTGCTCCCGCCCTCACCAACTGGGGTATGCTCATCCTGCTGGTGCTGCTGATACTGTCCGGCATTTATGTCATTCGGCATCGTCGGCGAGGAGTAGTTCGAGCGTAGCAATATAAGTCAAAAGCCCCCGCCACGGCGGGCTTTTGACATTCACGCAAGCAGCGGACGAGGATGTCCGCCGAGCACATCTGCGAAGAGGGTCAAGCCCCTGTGGGCTTGGCCTTCTTATTTTGAAATAAACTCCGGCGGATAGGGAAAGGCTGCTTCAAAAGTCTACTGGCAATCTCTTGTAACAGCATTAGTTGCACGGATAAGATTGCCACGCTCCCCGCCACAGGCGGGGTCGCTCGCGATGACAATAGACTTTTTGGACAGCCTCGGAACATCCGCTACACATGAAACACTCAGCCCTTTTATATCAATGCTCATGTTTGTATTATAACAACTGGAAAGTTATATTACTTGGTATCATTAGAAAGGAGGAGGCACTATGCCGACACGCAAGGCATCTGCAGTTTGGGAAGGAAATCTTCCAAGAGGTAAGGGGACTATGAAAGTGGGAAGCGGCGCCTTTGAGGGGTCATACTCATTTGCATCGCGTTTCGAAGGCGCTCAGGGGACAAATCCAGAAGAGCTGATTGGCGCCGCTCATGCGGGATGTTATTCTATGGCTTTGGCGCATGGGTTGACACTGGCGGGACACACCCCAAAGAGTGTTCGGACCTCGGCGAAAGTGCAGTTAGATAAAGTCGGGGAGGGTTTCAAAATCACTTCCATTCTGCTCAGCACCGAGGTGGAAGCGCCTGGGGTTGACGAGAAGACATTCCTGAGGCTTGCCGAGGACGCCAAAGAAAACTGTCCGGTATCACAAGCCTTGGCCGGAACTGAGATCAAGCTTGAAGCTAAACTGGTGAGCTAATTCTCGATTAGACCTTCTAAAGTAGGGACAATTCCTTATGAAAAAGCTTTGGCTTGGGACGCTCGTTGCGATTGGTCTGTTTTCAATCTTTCAGTGCACTCACAAAGAAACCGCCCTTACGTTCTGGATTGGCGGCGCACCTCAGGAGGTTGATTACTGGGAAACATTGATCCATCAATTTGAGGAAACTTCAGGCTACAATATTCGACTGGTTAGACAGCCAACGGATTCTGATCAAAGAAGACAGGGTCTGGTCATCTCACTGGAGTCCGCGCAACCTGATCCTGACGTCTTTCTCATGGATGTCGTCTGGATCGGACAATTCGCACATTCCGATTGGCTGGAGCCGCTGGATAGTTATATCCGTTCGAGCGGACAGTCTACCGAACCGTTTTTTCAAAGAGTCGTTGATCTGGTTGACCGATACGACAGCAGTTTATATGCGCTTCCAGTGTACGTCGATGGCGGCTTGCTGTACTATCGCCGTGACCTGCTGGATAAGTATGGTTACCCTAGTCCGCCTCAAACCTGGAATGAGTTGCTTCAGTACGCTCGCCACATCCAACAAGAAGAACGGCGCAAAAACCCGAACTTCAATGGATTTGTCTGGCAAGGGGCTCAATACGAAGGGCTCGTCTGCACCTTTCTGGAATTTACCTCCTCCAACGACGGTGGCATCAATATCAGTAATCGCATTCAACTCAACAACCCCAGCAATACGGCGGCCTTGCAGTTCATGCAGGATTTGATTCGTAAATATCACATCTCACCGCCAAATACTTACACTGAGATGAAAGAAGAAGAAGTGCGGCGCTCTTTCCAAAACGACAATGCCCTATTTGAACGAAACTGGCCTTATGCATGGAAGTTGCACCAAAGCGAGGGTTCGCCGGTCAAAGGCAAAGTGGGAATTGCAGCTTTGCCGCATTTTGAGGGTACTACAAGCGCCTCGACCTTGGGAGGCTGGCATATCGGTATGTCTCGGTATTCGGATATGAAAAAAGAGGCTTGGGAACTGATTCAATTCATCACATCCTACGATACGCAAAAGAAGCTCGTTTTGAACTTAGGGTGGAACCCCGGCAGGCAGGATGTCTACACTGATAAGGACGTTCTCGCTCACCTACCTCACCTTCAGGAATTACATCAAGTGTTTGAACGGTCGGTTGCCAGACCCAATTTGCCTTATTACACTCAAGTCTCAGAAGTTATTCAAAGGTATGTCAACAACTGTCTGGCCGGCAAGATAGCACCCCGTGAGGCATTGCAGCAAATGCAGGAAGAGGTTGATCGGATAACCGGCTTGTATGAAAAAGAATAGAGACATCTACACGCCTCAAGAGGTGCGAGACGCCTATATCTTTAGTCTGCCGCTAATACTTTTCACTCTGGCGTTTGTATTGCTGCCGGTAGTGGGAACAGTTGCCACCAGCCTCTTTCGTGAGGTGACATTCTTATCCCGTCAGTTTATCGGACTGAAGAACTATATTATTCTTTTCACCGATGTCCACTTTTGGCAGTCGGTTCGGTTTACGCTGCTGTTTGCCATTGTCTCCGTAGGTTTGGAACTGGTTCTTGGTATTATATTCGCACTTGTATTAAACGAGACCATTCCCGGTCGTGGACTGTGGCGCGTGGCGATCCTCATTCCCTGGGCCATTCCGATTGCCATATCAGCCCGCATCTGGGAGCTTATCTACAACTTCGAATTTGGTGCGCTTAACTTTATTGCCATTCACTTGGGATTGACCGCTGCCCCTATCAATTGGTTAGGTTCATCTTTAGGGGCATTTGTTGCCATTGTAATCAGTGACGTGTGGAAAACCACTCCCTTCATGACTATCATCCTGTTAGCGGGGCTGGCGACTATTCCGCACGATTTATATAAGCAGGCAATGATCGATGGCACCAATTACTTTCAGCGTTTTTTCCGCATCACTCTTCCCTTACTGAGACCGGTATTGGTCGTGGCGCTTCTTTTCCGCACTATCGATGCTATTCGTATCTTTGATTTGGTTTACGTGCTCACCGGAGGAGGGCCTGGGGGAACTACGACGTCGCTGTCCCTCTATGCGTATCAGTACTACCTGACGGGAGACTTCGGCTATGGTTCGGCAGTTTCGGTGGTGGTATTCCTGATCGCGGCAGCGTTAGCTGTCCTGTATATTCGATTCGGACGGTTTACAGAGGCGGTCACATGACAGAGGATCGAATTATATCGCTGCTGAAGTTTTTCGCAGTGGCATTCTTGGTAGTCTTTTGCCTTTCTCCTTTCCTTTGGATGGTAATTGTCTCTTTCAGCAAGAATCCTGACTTCCTATCGCCACGAGCAGCGTTTGTATTCACGCTCCAATGCTATACTGATCTCCTTACCAGCAAGTCAGTACACCTAATCGATTACCTTAAGAACAGTCTTATCGTTTCCGCTGTGTCAGCACTACTGGCCACTTTCTTTGCGAGCCTGTCGGCATACGCCGTTACTCGACTTCATTTTCCGGGCCGGGTGTTGATTCCTGTGCTCATGCTGGCATTTTCCATGTTCCCGCAAGTGAGCATCATAGGCTACCTGTTCAAACTCATGACCACGTTTGGTTGGATCAACACTTACCAAGCCTTGATCTTTCCTTACGTCACGTTGGGCTTGCCGCTGGCTCTGTGGATTATGCTGAGTTATTTCAGCCAACTACCGGCTGAGTTGGACAAAGCGGCTCTGGTCGACGGCGCCACCAGGTTTCAGGTGCTACGCAAGATAATACTCCCCATCGCAGCGCCCGGCGCCTTATCCACTGTCCTGTTAGTATTTATTTATTCGTTCAACGAGTTTCTGTTTGCTCTCATGCTAACCATCGACTATAAGGCCCGAACGATTCCAGTAGGTATTGCCCTCTTTGAGGGGCTCCATGGTCAAATACCGTACGGACATATAATGGCCAGCGCTGTAGTCGCAACGGTTCCCATGATTCTTTTGGCGGCGGCTTTTCAAAAACGTATTATTCACGGATTGACGCAGGGAGCAATCAAAGGATGAAGAATATCAGGATAAATAATGTAAAGAAGACGTTTTTCTCTTTCAGAAGGGGCGCTATTCAAGCACTCAGAAACATCTGCCTGGAGATCGAACCGGGAACGTTTTTCGTTCTATTAGGACCCAGCGGTTGTGGAAAGTCGACGTTGCTCAACATCATTGCCGGCATTGAGAAGCCGACCGAGGGTGAAATCTGGATTGGAGATCGACTGGCTGCCTCGGTCCCTAAACGCAGATTCCTGACGCCCAGAGAACGGGATGTGGCGATGGTTTTCCAGAGCTATGCGTTATATCCGCACTTGTCCATCTTTGAAAACATCGCCTTTCCGCTCAAGATAGCCAAGGTTGGCAAGCGTGAAATCCAGCAGAGGGTGAAGGAGGTTGCCGACACACTCGGACTCTCCCAGCTATTGAAAGCTAAGCCGGGCGAATTGAGTGGCGGCCAGCGGCAACGAGTTGCTTTAGGCCGGGCCATAGTTCGCAAGCCCAAACTGCTGTTGCTGGATGAACCGCTGTCCAATCTTGATGCTCTGCTACGAATAAGTATGCGCGGTGAGTTAAAGAAAATCCAGAAGAAACTCAACGTGACGACTATTTATGTGACCCACGACCAAACAGAAGCAATGTCATTGGGGAATAGCATTGCCGTTCTGAAAGATGGAAAGGTTCTGCAAGTCGGGGCACCCGACCGGATTTACCATCGCCCAGAGAATTTGTTTGTAGCCAGATTTGTAGGAACACCTCCTATGAATCTGCTTGAGGGAGATGTGTTGGCTCTCGCCCAAAAGGAGTTGCCGGCAAGCATGCCTCAAGACAAGAATAGTATCATTCTTGGTTTACGGCCGGAGCATATTCACGTCAAGAACAAGGATGAGGCCACATTTCATGGAAAGGTAAACCTTATAGGCTCGATAGGAAGTGAGAAGATACTCTATATAAGTGTGGAAGACTACGAGATAGTTGCGAAAGTCTCCGAAGAGTTACCTGTTAAAGAAGGGGAGATGATTGGAATAGGATTTGATGAGAAAAATCTATTCGTTTTCAATAAGGAGGACGGCAAACGCTTGTGGCCTTGAGCTTCAACTGCCCGCCGTGGAATGACAAGTCCGTCGTTCGGTCGGGTGACACCCGCCTTTTGCGGACAAGACCTGCCGAAACAAGGTGGACATTCTTCTGTCACAACCTCCAAAGGAATTGAACTGCGGGACTTGCCTGAGCATTCTTCCAAATCCAACGGCCATATCTATACAGCAACCTGCTTGCCATTGTCATATTTAGGCAGATCGTAGATGACCGTAGGAGGCTGTTGAAAAAGGCCAAGAATGTCATTGCGAGGTGTCCGCCTGAGGCGGACGTCGTGGCAATCTCTAACTCATCGATTCGTATAGGCAGGAGATTGCTACGCTTCGCTCGCAATGACGGGTACTCCGGTTTTTCAACACTCTGCTAGGCCTACAACTTTTATTCCTCTGATGGGTCCTTTAGCCAGAAAGAAGCCTGTTGTAGTAGACTTCGGACGAAGAAACGTCGTACTCCACGAGTGGCCGTCTTCCAGAGTTATAGGAAGATCAGAGGAGGGTATGTGAAATGCGCAATCGGGTGGCAAGTCTACCGGATATGTCATTGAAGCCAACGGAGTCTGGTAGCGACTGTACCCCAATGTCATAGTGTTTATTATGAGTGTTATTCCACTCGAGTTAGTTATGGTGTACGTGGCGTGTAAGGGATCGCCCTCTGCACCAGCCCAAGGCTCTATGTTGAATCCTATTCCTGGAAGGAAGTCAGGACTTTGAGTCCCATTTATACTCCAGTGAATTTCCGATTTTTTGAGTTCGGCTTTTTGAGATTGCGAGAATTTAACTCCCACATGCACCGCTTCGTCCATATAGATCGAAGTCCCTGACCATTTGCATTCCCATGTCGTGTTGCCTGGTGGGTCCACCGCTTCAGCTGTGAACTCGGTGAACGGACCCATGAGATGATCTTTCAAGCTCATTGTGGTCTCACTATAATAGGTTATGTGCAGATCGTTTGCTTCGTCAACATTGCAAATGAACGTTTCGGCATCCCATAACATCGCGTCTGCGTATGTATTGTTTGCAAGGCCAAAGGCAAGAAATAAAAAGGCCGTTGCTGCAATTGTGAAAAGTAATCGCATTGTCTGTTCTCCTTTGCTAGTTCAAAACTTTGCTCTTCAGTGAATGTCAAAAGCACACGCCACGGCGGGCTTTTGACCTACATCAGATGTTATTTAGCTTTAACCTCGCGTAGGGGGCGGCCTTGTGTCGCCCCATCAATGGTCGATCACTATTGGCGGAGACAAGCCCCGCCGCTGCTATGATAAAAGTCAACTGTTTTGAGGCTACCTGTCGTTTCTCT
>CAZYRH010000126.1:0-6488 GCA_964650395.1 uncultured Ignavibacteriales bacterium | reverse complement strand
ACGTATCTGACCACATCAAAACCTTCGGTAACATTCTTCAATGAGGCAACGCGAGATATTACAGGATGCCGGGTAAAACCAGTACGCAAAGATTGGTCAGCTACTTCTCCCGTTTCCCGGTTAACCTGACCAGAATAATCGAAACCTCATAGAGCAGATACACCGGGCCTGCCAGCATGAGTTGGGTGGCGATATCAGGGGGAGTAAGAATAGCTGCCGAGATAAGGATCAGTATTATAGCATAGGGCCTTCCTTTGGCCAGGAAGTGCGAGGAGACAATGCCAACCCTCCCCAGAAAATAGGCCGCCATCGGCAGCTCAAAAGCCAACCCAAAAGCCAACATCATCATCCCGGAAAAGGTCAGGTAACTGCCCACAGTTATGATCGGGCTTAACAGATCACCAGCAAAACCAATGAGGAACTTAAGCGAGAACGGAAGTACCACGAGGTAGCAGAATCCTGCTCCGCCCACAAAGAGGATGGATGAAATGAACACCAGAGGAAGTATCGTTGCTTTCTCCTTGTGATACAATCCGGGAGCAACAAATGACCATAATTGATAAAACACGATAGGTGCGGCAGCCACGATGCCTCCGATCAACGAGACTTTCAGGTAGGCGTAAAACGAGCCGGTGACCTGAGTAACGTGAAGCTTAATACCACCCAAAGGTGCAATAATAAACTTGAGAAGGTAATCCGAAAAATAAAAGGCCACCAGCGACATAACAACTACCGCCACAATTGCCTTGAGCAGCCGCCTCCGAAGTTCCTCAAGGTGGTCTAAAAAAGGTATAGAACCGGGTTCGGCCAGTTCAAGCTTTTCTTCTTCGTTAGCCATAATTCAAATGCCTAAGGAGACCATGAGGCCTGCCTACGCAGCGCCAGACAACATCATGCTTCGACTCCGCTCATCATAACTGCGATATGCTGCTATATTTGAGTGTAAATGTGGAAACTGTCATGAAAGATGTCAAATGGTTTTGGTTGAGGCAACACCGGAAGTTCGCTACACATTAAGCAGCCAATGCCAAAGACCAATTTATTCAACCAGGGAGGGATGTTTTATATCATTTACTAATCGCGATACTGCTAATCGTAGGGAAGTAGTCTCCGACTCCTACCAGTTTTTGGCAGGTCTCTCCGAGACTTTCCCTACCGCAAAACCGAAACCCTGGTTGACAGGTGCGCTTTCAGAGGTACTCTGGCCTATGTTTTTTCATGAATTATCCAGGTCAACTGACATTCGGCACTCATATCTAATAAAGGGAGCTAACCTCTTTGATCACCTCCCTCTTCAATAGTGGCCCGTCACCGCTACCCTGTTAATCTTGTCGAACAATACGCATTCACCCCTGCTCGTTCCTCTAAGGAAACGCTGAGGCTACTACGCGTTGTCAGACCACTGGCCGGGATACAAGGTTCCTCACTACTTTGAGTGAGCCTGTCTCGACCGGACAGCCATCCTCTTCTGGGAGACAGACGGCTACGATGCCGGTTGCACCTGTTGTGGCCGGATTTTCACTATCCTAGTGTTGCGTCCCAAATATATGTTCACATATTCTTTTGCAGTAGCACGGGCATCATGCCCGTGAATCATGGGCAAGATGCCCATGCCACGATTTAATTTGCTGCTTTTTTTATTAGCATGTATTTCTGGGACATCACACTAGTAGTTCAATCACAACCACCAGGACCGTTCACCAGGGTTCACCTTGTGCGCTACAGATCATCTCTTGATTGTACTAATATCTCCGATAATCTCTTCTTTGTTTATCTCTTGGCGGGCGAGCTTCGTCCACTTTCAGAGTTCGGCCTTCGAAATCGGCACCATCCAAGGCCTCTTTCGCTTTCTCAGCTTCCCCCGCACTGGACATTTCAACAAACCCAAAGCCTTTGCCTTCAATGATGTTGACTTGCCTAACTTCACCATGATTGGAAAACAGTCCTTCTAACTGCTCACTAGTTACTGAATAACTAAGATTTCCTACGTAGAGTTTACTACCTTGCATCTTAACCTCTTCACTTGTTACTTCTCCCTGTCCAATAACGTTTCTTCAGGAGGGAGAAGCAAGAAAACAATTCTAAACCCTCTGATAAAAACATTATTAAACGAGGAACTGATTGAAAAATTGGTTCTTGAAAATTTAGTTGATTACTTCTATCACCTACTTTCTTTCGTTAGGGCAAGACCACTGAAGTCTTGCCGCTTCTGTTAATCCTTCATGGACGCCAGGAATCTTGTGTTGGTATTAGTCTTTTTAAGACGATCAAGCAAAAACTCCATTGCCTCAGTCGGGTTCATCTCGGCCAGGAACTTGCGTAAAATCCAGATCTTACTGAGCGTGTCATTATCCATGAGCAACTCTTCTTTTCTTGTCGATGACCGGTTAATGTCCATGGCGGGGAAAATCCTGCGATCGGAGAGGCGACGGTCCAGCACCATTTCCATGTTACCAGTTCCCTTAAACTCCTCAAAAATCACCTCGTCCATGCGTGAGCCAGTCTCAATGAGAGCGGTCGCAATAATGGTGAGCGACCCGCCTTCTTCAATATTTCGGGCGGCACCAAAAAATCGCTTGGGCTTGTGCAAAGCGTTGGAATCGACGCCACCGGAGAGAATCTTACCTGAATGCGGTACGACCGCATTATGAGCCCGAGCCAAACGGGTAACTGAGTCTAAAAGAATAACAACGTCATGCCCGAATTCGGTTAGGCGCTTTGCCTTTTCCAGCACCATGCGCGCCACCTGCACATGGCGTTCGGCCGGTTCATCAAAGGTCGATGATACGACTTCTGCTCGTACCGAGCGCTTCATGTCCGTCACCTCCTCCGGACGTTCGTCAATCAACAGCACAATCACCTTGACATCAGGGTGATTAGTCGTAATCGACTGTGCGACTTTCTGCAAGATCATCGTCTTGCCAGCTTTGGGCGGGGAGGTTATGAGGGCTCGCTGACCTTTACCAATGGGGCACATCAAATCTATGATCCTGGTGGTCACTTCTTCCGGATTAAGCTCCAGATGGAAAGGTTCATTGGGATACAGGGGAGTTAAATTGTCAAATAGAATCTTGTGCTTGGCTAATTCTGGATCATCAAAGTTCACTGACTCAATCTTTAGCAGCGCAAAATACCGCTCATTATCCTTTGGCGGGCGTACCTGCCCGGAGACGATGTCGCCGGTGCGCAGATCGAAACGCTTAATCTGAGACGGCGAAACATAGATGTCATCCTGCCCAGGCAGATAGTTATAATCAGGCGAGCGAAGGAAACCATACCCTTCGTCAAGTGTTTCCAATACTCCTTCAGCCAGAATCGTTCCATCGGTAGAGGACTGGGCTTCCATGATCTTGTATATCAGCTCCGACTTTCTCAATCCGGAAACGCCGGGAATATCAAGCTCCTCTGATATTTTGAGAAGATCTGCAATAGTCTTTGACTTAAGTTCAACTAATTCCATTACCATACTTTCTCCCGCCCATTAATAATGATGATAACCATCTTCAAAGTTATTCTTCCATACCTAATCGTCCGTCAGCTCCTCAATGGAGGCATCCCCCCACAACTTTTCCAAGGCGTAAAACCGCCGCGTGGGTTCATAAAAGACATGGACAACCACATCGATATAGTCTAACAAAATCCAGTTCCCTTCTCTTTTTCCTTCGCGATGATGAGGCTTGAGGCCTTCCCTCAAAAGCCCTTCATCGATCTCCTCGGCAATCGCCCGGACATGGATATCAGCCTTCCCCGAAGCTATGACAAAGTAATCGCAAACCGATGAAATCCCTTTCACTTTGAGAATCTTAACATCAAAGCCTTTCTTGGATAGAGCCAGACGTCCGGCAATTCGAGCAAGAGCAAGCGGCGATAACTTCCCCAAGACCTGTCCTTAAATCTCCTTTACAATGCTTCGCAGCGACTTAACGATTTGGTAGTCCTCTCCCAAAACCAAGGTGGCGGAAACTTGCCGGACATTGTGTTCCAGTGGTTTGAACGCCACTTCGGAGGGATCGAGGCTAATCTTTTGGGCCAGCATACGAGCCGCAATCTTGTTCCGTTCACGCGATATAACGAACGACTTCGACAACTTTCGGCGGTCGAAATCTACCACTTCGACGATCTTAATTTTCAGATCAGGATCAGCATAGCTTGACAAATTCTTGGCTACCCGCCGAGCAAATCCATCAACACCGCTGCCGTCAACTATTTGAAGTCTGACAATTTTCGTTGGCGTATCCATCACTTGGGAGATACCACCGACAACCCGTCCCACAGACGAAAGCCAATACAACAACCCAATCACGAGAGCTGAGCCGGCGCCTACCATAACATACTTAAAAATCTTGGATCGTTTCATGCCAGTGACGTGAGCAAGTCTAATCTCATTTATCTGCTGGTTTTCTGGAAGTTAAGCATACCAAGGAACTGCGTGAGGGGATAGGGTAAACGTGACGTTCAGTCAATCTCTCCCATCTATTATGGACTCAAGTAACGAGGCCAGAGTTGACTCCTGTACATAAGTGGGTAATAGCTGCCTTCATGCCATTGGACATTGAGGCCTATTCTGAAGTTCCTGGAAGGGTGGTAATCCAGCAAAAAACCAGGCCCAAACGAGGCTCTGGAATTACCGTTACTCCAGAGAGCGCCGGTATTATGAGCAATCCCCAGGTTTAATGCCAGAGAAAGCTTGGGAGACAGCTCGTAAAACATGGTCGAGTTAAGTAATCCAACGGCTCCTGAATAGTTGCCACCCGAGAAGAATGATAATGAATAGCTGTGCGACCACCGTATACGAGACAGGTCGACAAGCGAGAAAGGACTGGAGGCCGGACCGACACCTAAAGTGTTTGAGTGCGCCAGTGCATCAAGCTCGGCTTCATCGGACAGTTGAGCCGAAGCTGTCGCACCTAGTACTATAACTAAAATTACTGGCAGGATACCCTTCATACTACCTTTTTAAACCACTCGAACTTCACTTCACAATATATCTCAAACTAGAAACAAGGTCAACAAAAAAAATGCACCACCACTTTTTATCGGTGGAATTAACTCGTTTCTGTGTACTTATAACGTCTTACCCTTCAAATTAGATTCAAAAAATTTCTCCCTACCTGACAGGGTGAGGAAATTTCCTAGCCAAGTCCTCCAACTGCTCAATCGAGTTGACCCCCAGCACCTCATCAGAATTGTCGGCAGCAACAACCGACACACGTAAGCCGCTGTCGTGCATAATCTTAATAGTATCCGTCAAGTAATACTCGCCTGAGGCGTTCTTATTGTCAACCTTCTCAAGAGCTGTGAACAACTCGCAATTGTCAAAGCAAAAGGTGCCCGTATTGATCTCTCGAATCCTCAACTCCTCCTCGGAGGCATCTTTGTCCTCCACAATAGCTCTCAGAATATTGCTGTTGTCATCACGGACAATCCGACCATATCCCCGTGGATCGTCCACCACAGCGGAAAGGCAGGTGGCCGAAGCCCCAGTTTCTTCATGCACAGCAAAAAGCCGTCCAATGGATGCAGCGGACAGGAAGGGAACATCCCCCAAAGTAACGAGAGTGCTTCCGCTGAAATCACCAAGAATATTGCGCGTCATCTGGACGGCATGAGCCGTACCAAGCTGCTCTCTTTGCCACACGAATGAAATCGGCGACACTGACGATGTCAGGTAACCGGAGAGCTCATCTCTGACCATTTCTCCCCTGTGACCTATCACCACTACCAGCCTGCCAAAATTGAGCGTGAGCAAAGTATCCATAAGGATGGTGATTAGCGGCCGATTGTGGATGCGATGCAGGACCTTGGGAATATCGGACTTCATTCGCTTCCCAATGCCTGCAGCTAGAATTATTGCCGCCCTGTTGTCAGACATTTGATTTTCCCTGAGTTAATGTCTTGTCTCCCATTGAACGGGGGAAGTCACGCTTTTATCGGTTTATTGTCCTTATCGACATGAACAATGGCAGGCTTGAACTGTGCGGCTTCCTTCTTTTCTATTTGACCGTAAGCCAGGATAATGACAAGGTCCCCCACTGATCCCTTGCGCGCGGCGGCCCCGTTCAACGCTATCACACCAGTCCCCGCTTGACCTTCAATAACATACGTTTCGAAACGTTCACCATTAGTGACGTTGGCAACCTGTACCTTCTCGTACGGTAGCAGATCAGCCAAACGCATCAACTTGCCATCGATTGTAATCGAACCGACATAATTGATGTTGACATCGGTAATCATCACCCGGTGTATTTTCGATTTGCAAATTGTAATCAACATATTCATACCTTAGAGCTATCTGCCTACATAATAAATAATATAACAGGTTTATTCTCGTGCGCAAGTAAACGCTTTCGACGGTAGTGGGTCAGGTAATATCTTTAGAAGTGTGTAAAAGGCAGAAGGTGTATCCTTTGGTTTGAAATAAATTACAGAAAGCATACTGCCCCCCATTAATGACAGGTTTAAGTTAAGCGAGTATCTTGTGGCTGGAT
>CAZYRH010000125.1:0-6580 GCA_964650395.1 uncultured Ignavibacteriales bacterium | reverse complement strand
TGTCATGGGTCCCGTCCATCGATGATAGGCTGGTCAATGGTAAGGTAATTGGCTATAAGGTCTATCGGATCGAAGACGGCGGCGAGCCGCTGATGATCGCCGAGCTTGCCCCCGGCTCGAATGCTTATAACGACCAGAGTGTTGAGCGGGGAAAACTATACAGTTACTTTGTCTCGGCGCTTTCAAGCAGTGCCGAGACCCCTTCCACAAAGACAGCCTCAATTGAACCGCAAAGGGAATGGCTTAATTTCAAACTGATCAATGTGTTGGTTATGGCGCTGGTGCTGGGAGGAGCGATAATCTATTTTATCGAAACGGCTCGCCGAGGGAAAAAGCTGTTTGTAAGAAAGATCGCCGGCCTGGAAGCAGTCGATGATGCGATTGGACGGGCCACTGAGATGGGGCGGCCCATCCTATTTATCCCCGGCATCTTGGATATGGACGATGTACAAACTCTCGCGGCACTTACAATTTTAGGTCGCGTAGCGCGGGTTATTGCTGACTATGACACCAAGATATTCATGCCGGTCTCCCGGTCGCTCGTCATGACAGCAGGCCGTGAAATAATCAAAGCATCTTACCAGGCTGCCGGTCGACCGGATGTGTACAGTGACGACATGGTTACCTACATAACAGATGAGCAGTTTGGTTATGTGGCCGCTGTTGATGGCGTCATGGTGCGCGAGAAGCCGGCTACCTGTTTTTTGCTGGGGGCATTTTTTGCCGAGTCACTAATCCTTGCGGAAACAGGCAACTCCGTTGGAGCTATACAGATCGCGGGCACAGCGCGGCCTGCCCAACTTCCGTTCTTTATTGCCGCCTGTGATTTCACATTGATAGGAGAGGAATTGTTTGCCGCTTCCGCATACCTGTCGGGTGAGCCGAAACAGATGGGGTCGCTGAAAGGGCAGGACGTGGGGAAGGCGATTGCGATGATAGCGATACTAATCGGTGTTCTGACAGTGACTATCAGTGAGGCCTGGAATGTGGGGTGGATTCAGAGCATAACGACAAAACTTATGGAAATATTCTCGACCAAGTAGACTAACATGAAACGCCAGATACCTCTCATCATCACTTTCCTTATCGGAACCATTCTGATATTCTCATTCTTTATTCCTCCAATGGAGAAACTGGAGCAGACCTCCACATTGTTTTTCGACGTTATTGCGGTGTTTGCCTTTTTCCTGGGAGGTGGCAACCTCCTGCGAGTACACTTTAATAAGCTCCGCCGCCGGAAAAGAGACTGGGGATTTTCGACCGTCACCCTGATCGGCTTCTTTGTTACGCTTGCTGCTGGTTTGTTTAAGATCGCTAACCCTGGGGGAATAGCAGCTTCGCCGACGACCGAAGGGGCGCTGCTTCAGGAAATCTTTACATACGTATTAATTCCTCTGCAATCGACCATGTATGCCCTGCTGGCCTTTTTTGTTGCCTCCGCTTCTTACCGGGCATTTCGCGCCAAGAACAGAGAAGCAACGATTCTGTTAGTGGCGGCCTTTGTGATTTTGCTGGGACGCACGCCCTTCGGGATGATGTTGACCGGCTGGATGCCGGACTCGCTGTCAGTACTACAGGTGCCTAATTTAGCCATCTGGGTTATGAATTCTCCCAATCTGGCGGGTCAGAGGGCTATTATGATCGGTATCGGGCTGGGTGTAATCTCAATGTCGTTGCGTCTCATTCTTGGAATCGAACGCACATACTTAGGGGAAGAAGGTGCTTGACGTTACTTTTGGCATACCTTTAGTGGTGCTCTCCGATGTCGGTCAGGCGATTTCGCTGTTGCTCATCGGTGGCGGACTGTTATGGATATTTATCCGCTCGCTGAAAGCCAAAGAGGTTGACCGGCGTGTTGTGTTCCTTTTTATCTTTTTTGCCGTCGCCGCACCGATCCTGTTCCCCATCACTTTTCAGGAGAAAGCCACCCCGATTGTCAAAAAGTTGTTTGACAAGGTTGAATCACTACCGGCCGGATCCAAGGTGCTTATCGCCTTTGATTTTGATCCGGCTATGGCTCCTGAGGTACAGCCGATGGCTAACGCTTTCACGAGGCATTGCCTTGTCAAGGGATACAAGGTAATCTTCATGTCGCTATGGGCCACCGGACAAGCGCTGCTGACCCAAACGCTGGAAAGAGTGGTCAAGGGAGAGTTCCCTGAAAAGCAGGAGGGGGTAGATTATATCAATCTTGGTTACAAGGCCGGCAACGAGGGGGTACTGAACGTCATCGTGACCAACTTTCGAATGATGTTTCCGACTGACGTCAATGGCGTTCCGTTGGACAGTACTGCTGTTTTCGACGGTATCAAATCCTGTGGGGATCTTGATCTGATCATATCGGTTGGTGGCGGGAAGCCGGGCATCAAAGAGTGGGTCCTATTTGTTGGCGACCGCGTCAACGTACCTATGGGTGCTGGTGTAGCGGCTGTCGTGGCTCCTCAATTGTATCCCTATTATCCCAAACAACTGCTGGGTTTGTTGGGAGGCGTCAAGGGCGCGGCTGAGTATGAATCAGAGCTTGTAAAACACTACTCTCGTTTTGAACACACGGACACTCCGGGCTTACGAATGATGGGCCCACAGACACTGGCCCATGTTGTTATCATGGCCTTCATCGTTATAGGCAACATCTCCTACTTCATTGGCCGGCGAAGGGAGAGAAGACGATGAGGCGGACGACGATTATTGCCATGGCGGTGGTCCTCGGCCTGTTCATCCTGAGTTGGATTCTCAGATCGGCGTCCTATGTGACAGTCCAGGAGCACTACCTGATAGGTGGCCTTAAGGTGACTTTTTCGGCCTTCTTAACTCTGGCAATACTCTCCTTTCTTTATAAGGACAACCCTTTCTATAAATTCGCCGAACATCTCTTTGTTGGGGTATCGGCTGCGTTCTGGATGTCTATGGGGTTCTGGACAACAATTGTAGGCAACTTGGTTCCCCGTATTTCGCAGAGTCTGTCAGAGTTTTTTCAGGTCCCGTACCAACCGGGCTCGTACAACTTCGTTTATTTTATACCGGTTATCCTGGGGATAATGCTTCTGATGCGGCTATCACGCAATAGGGGTTGGTTGGCCCGATGGCCATTGGCTTTTATTGTCGGCACCACTGCCGGGTTGAATTTTGTTCGCTATCTGCGGTCTGACTTTATGGAGCAGGTGTCAGCGACATTCGTACCGCTGTTTGTGGATTGGAAGGGAGTGGGATACTTCATCTCTCACTTCAGTCTTTCCGCCTCGGGGCAGTTTGTCGCTATCGTGGCCAACTGGGTTATCTTCCTTGGCGTCATCTGCGGTATCATTTACTTTTTCTTTTCCAAGGAACACAAGGGCGTTTTTGGTGCGGCTTCACGGGTTGGTATTTGGGTCTTGATGATCACGTTTGGTGCTTCGTTCGGATACACCGTCATGGGTCGTATCTCTCTTTTAGTAGGGCGCATAACGTTTCTTTTTAGAGATTGGTTAGGATGGATAAGTTGATTATATCTGTACATAGTGGAGGAGAATCGTATGAAGTGTAAGTCTCTTGTAATTCTTCTCTTTGTTTGTGGTTTTTTCGCTCTGGCTGCGGCTGAGGAGGGTTCTGGCCCGCCTGATTCCACTCATGTGGACTCCATCCCGCCTCCCACACCTGTGTCAATGCTTACAGCACGGGACAGCGAGAATGACCACGGCCACTCCGTCACTCTTATGTGGGAGTTGTCCACTGATGACGGAGCTGGGCAGAACTCGGTACTCTCGTATGAGATATTTCGGTGGGTGCCGTTTTTCATGGACACGCTGCAGTCGATACGGGACAGTCTGGCCGGGGCGGAAGGCACTATCGCTGAGCAGTTGCGCAAACGGAGAGATCAGGCTATCGCTATGATCCCGGGGGCGCACAAGTCCTACCCCGAACAAGGGGGGTGGCGCAAAATCGGAACGGCTTTATCCGGTCAGTCCAGCTATGAGGACGTCGGCGTGAAGGACAGAGGATCGCCCGACTATATGGCGGATCATACCGACTATTACTACCTTGTAGACGCTGTCACGGCCGATCCGGCGATCCGTGCTCCGTCTGAGATAGTTGGTCCAGTGCAGTCATTCGGGCAGTTTTTTAACACCGGAAGAATACCGGTCTTTGTCGCCGTGCTGGTATTTGGTTTACTGACCATATTATTTGTTACCAGAGCGAGGAGAGGAGCTGAACTCTATGTCCGTCCGCTGGCTGGGATTGAGGCCGTAGATGATGCTATTGGACGGGCGACGGAGATGGGCAAGCCGATACTGTACGTGCTCGGTCTGGGATCCGCCGCCGACATCGGAACCATAGCCTCCTTCACGATCTTAGGGCGCGTGGCCAAACGAGTTGCTGAATACCAGACCAAGCTTATTGTTCCGTGCTACGATCCCATCGTCATGACGGTTGCTCAAGAGACGGTGAAGGCGGCGTTTCTCGATGCCGGCCGTCCCGATGACTACTACGAAGATATTGTCTACTTTGTCACCCAGTCCCAGTTCGCCTATGTAGCGGCGGTTAACGGCACTATGCTCCGTGAGCTTCCCGCCACCAATATGTACATGGGAGTGTTCTTTGCTGAGTCGTTGATCCTGGCCGAGACCGGGGCTCTGGCCGGCTCGATTCAGATTGCCGGGACTGATCAAGTCGCCCAGCTTCCATTTTTCATAGTTGCCTGTGACTACACTCTGATCGGTGAGGAACTGTATGCTGCTTCAGCGTATCTTGGACGAGAGCCAATACTTCTCGGTTCGTTGAAGGCACAGGACTACGCCAAGGCGGCCGTGATAATCCTGGCTGCGTTGGGGCTGCTTGCTGCCAGTTTGAACTGGACGGCATTCATCAACCTGTTTAGTGTGACTAGTTAGAAGGAGAAGATAGATGAGAAGGCAAATTCCACTCGCGCTCGTTTTCATCTTTGGCGTCTTCATGATCTTTCAGTATTTCGTGCCCCATGAAAGTTCTGAATGGATCTATGAGTTTCTCCTTGACTGGATCTATATCATCGGGATTTTTGCTCTGGCGCTGGGGATATGGTCGTTGATCCGTGTTTCTGTTGCTAAGATAAAAACCCGCAAGTCTGGATGGGGGTATCCCGTCATAACTATGGCGGGCTTGTTCTTGATGATCTTGTTTGGTTTTACCGGGTACCGGGATGGTTCCTGGGGATTTCATTTTATGACTGCTGAGGGTCTTTCCAATCCGATGTTTCGGAATTTCTTTGACTACATCATGATACCCATTCAGTCCACCATGTTTGCGCTGCTGGCGTTCTTCATCGCCTCGGCCGCTTACCGGGCGTTCAGGGCGCGTAATGTACTGGCTTCTTTGCTACTGGTGGCAGCTTTGGTAGTTATGTTAAGATTCAATCCGTACCTGGGACCCTTCGGAACGATAATAGCCGACACCGCTTCCTGGCTTTTGAACGTGCCCAACCTGGCGGCCAAAAGAGCGATTATCATCGGCATCGGTCTGGGGATGGTAGGCACCGCACTGAAGATCATCCTCGGCATCGAACGCGGGTACATGGGCAAAGGTTGAGGAGGAGCCGGTATGAATATATTTGATAGAATGATGTCGCTTGATCGGCGGTGGGTGTTTCTGTTTCTTGCGGTAGTCTGTGTGATTACATATATAGTCGACTTCCAGATACCAATCAGAGTTGAGAGTGAGGTGAGGACAATTCATGAATTCATCGATACTCTCAAGCCGGACGAGATTGTGTTTATCGCCATTGACTACGATCCGAATGCGCTGGCCGAGCTTCATCCCATGTGCTACGCCGTGATGGAGCATTGTTTCCGCAAGAACCTGAAGGTGATAATCACGGCCCTGTCGCAGAACGGTCCCGGAATGGCGGAACAGGCCATCCTGGATATTTCCGATTCGCTCAAACTTGACCGGGAGTACAATGGGATATTGTACGAAGGCAGGGAAATCAGGAAAGGCGTCGATTATGCCTTCCTGGGTTACAAGCCTTACTTTGCGCTGGTCATACTGGGTATGGGACAGAACTTTCGTCTGCCTTTTCCCACCGATTATTACGGCACCCCTCTTGATTCCATCCCCATGATGCAGGGGGTGCAGAACTATGATCAGGTGGCGTGCGTGGTTGATTTATCCGCTGGCAACATCACTGACGCCTGGATCGCTTACGGTCAGGGGAGGTTTTATTTCCCTCTGGCGCTTGGTCTAACCGGCGTTATGGGGGCCGATTATTATCCCTATTTGAATTCCAAGCAGATATTCGGTCTCATGGCTGGTCTTTATGGCGCAGCCCAGTATGAAGAGCTGGCTGACAATCCGGGGTTGGCTAAAGACGGGATGCGCATCCAGGTGTACGCTCACCTGGTAATAATCTTCTTTATCCTGATAGGCAATATCGGCTACTTTATGAGTCGGAGCGAAAAGAAGAGGCAAGGGAGGTAACCTGACATGGATTTTGGCACTTTTTTATGGACTACCTTTGGCGCTTTTTTGACGCTGGCGACGTTCTCGTTTTTGTACAAGGATAACCCCTTTTACAAAATTGCCGAACATCTTGTAGTAGGTGTTTCCGCCGGCTACTTTGTCATAATTC
>CAZYRH010000124.1:0-6596 GCA_964650395.1 uncultured Ignavibacteriales bacterium | reverse complement strand
CTAGATGAGTTCGGCATGGGGTCATCCAACGAGAACTCCCACTACGGTCCTGTCAAAAATCCCCTCCGCCACGATTTGGTGCCGGGTGGTTCATCGGGCGGCTCGGCAGCAGCGGTGGCCCAGGGAATCGTGCCGGTAGCCCTTGGCTCAGATACCGGCGGTTCGGTCAGACAACCGGCATCGTTCTGTGGTGTCTTCGGATTGAAACCCACCTATGGCGCCGTCTCTCGCTACGGGCTGATAGCTTTTGGATCGTCGCTTGACCAGGTCGGTCCCTTAGCCGGTAATACGGAAGATCTTGCCTTAGCATACAAAGTTGCATGTGGTTACGACCTACATGACTCCACTTCGGTTAACTTAGAACACCCCGACTACCCAGAGCTTCTTCGTACTGAGAAGACTTTCAAGATCGGTGTCCCAAGAGAGTACTATAACGAAGGGTTGGAACCGGAAATCGGAGAGTGTGTGAAAAAAGCCGTTCACGAACTACGCGAAAGGGGACACACCTTCGTTGATATTTCGTTGCCCCTGACCGACAAAATAATCGCCGTTTACTACATAATTGCTCCCGCCGAGGCATCGTCCAATCTGGCCCGTTATGATGGTGTGAGGTACGGTTTGAGGGAAGGAGGGGAAAAGACTCTATCCGAAATGTACAGCGATACCCGTTCGGTCGGATTCGGCGCCGAGGTGAAACGGCGCATCATGCTGGGTACACACGTACTCTCCTCCGGCTACTACGACGCTTATTATCTCAAAGCCTCTAAAATCCGGGAGCTTATCCGTCGTGACTTTGAAAAGGCCTTTGAAGTTGTGGACTTAATCATTACCCCTACCACCCCGACTCCGGCGTTCAAATTAGGTGAAAAGATTGACGATCCGCTGGCGATGTATTTGTCGGATGTCTACACCGTATCGGCCAACCTCGCCGGAATCCCCGCTATCTCCGTTCCCTACGGCAAAGTGTCTGATGGTCGACCTGTGGGTGTGCAGTTTATGGCGCCGCATTTTGGTGAACTCTCCTTGCTGCAAATCGCCTACACCCTCGAAGGTCTCATATAGCCATGCCCTACGCCAGCCTTGACAGCCTGAGGTTGTTCTATAAGGAACATCGACCTTCAGGCTCTCATTCATCGTCTTCTACTGAGACCTATAAAGCGAAGACTCCGCTGGTGTTTCTTCATGGCTTCACCTTGGACCATCGTATGTGGGCAGCTCAAGCCGCATTTTTCCGTGATCGATATCGGGTGATATTGTTGGATTCTCGCGGTCACGGCCTCTCGGATGCACCGGAGACCGGCTACAGCCGCACTCATCGAGTCGAAGATTTGCAACGCTTTGTGGATAATCTTCACCTTGAGCGATTCCATCTTATTGGGCTGTCGATGGGTGGCTCCACCGGTATCGGTTATGCGTTGAAGTACCGAGATCGGCTGGTCTCGCTCACGCTGGTCAGCACTGGCGTCGCTGGATACGATGTTGATGGCAAAATCTCCCATATCGATCGGATCGCCCATGAAAAAGGAGTTGAGGCTGCCCGTAAGAAATGGAAAGAGATCACGCTCATCTGGTACAAGCAGGAGAAAAAGGAGATAGGAGAACTGATGGAGCGGATGATGGATGAGCACTCCGGTGCTGTGTGGCGTGACTCGATGCGGGGTCGCTATCCTCGCGAAAACGATCTGGAACAAGTTCATACCATCAGCGTGCCGACTATGATATTCGCCGGGGGTACAGACCGAATCTTTCTTCCTCCAGCAAAACTGCTCCACGAAAAAATACCCAACAGCCGTTTGAGCATTTTTGAGGGCGTCGGCCATATGGTAAGTCTCGAGGCTCCGGAGAGATTCAACCGGGAGCTTAAACAGTTCCTCGAAAGGGGCACCAAGTGCCTCTCATAACCGCATACCTCCCTCCCGATAGGGTTTGACAGTGAGGAACTTTCGGTTATATTCTGCTTTCCACACACGAGGTGTGGGTTTTAAGAGACAGACATAGGGAAGGTATCACTTTTGGCTGTTTGCGATGGATTTGAGCCGATTATTGGGCTGGAAGTTCATGCTCAATTGTTGACCAAAAGCAAGATATTTTGCAGCTGCAAATCGAGCTACGGTGAGCCGCCGAATACGCTCACTTGTCCAGTCTGCCTCGGTCTTCCCGGAGCGCTGCCGGTTTTAAATAGGAAGGCGATTGAGTTTGCGATAAGGACGATCCTCGCAGTCGGAGGCACGGTGCACCGTCAGTCGGTCTTTGCCCGCAAGAATTACTTTTACCCCGACCTGCCCAAAGGCTACCAGATTTCTCAGTACGACAGACCTCTTGGCACGGGTGGAGGAATAAGCTATCATTTGGAAGACGGCCAACCGGAGAGGTGCCGCCTGAAGCGGATTCACCTTGAGGAGGATGCCGGGAAATTACTTCACCCGGAAAAAGGTGAAGAGTACACCCGCGTTGATTTGAATCGCTGTGGGGTGCCGCTAATAGAGATAGTGTCTGAGCCAGACATTCGAACTCCTCGACAGGCTTACACTTATCTTGTAAAGCTCAAACAGATCCTTCAATACTTGGGGGTTTGCTCCAGCGAGATGGAAAAGGGTCATCTGCGCTGCGATGCTAATGTCTCGGTGCGGCCCGTTGGTCAGGAGAAGTTTGGTACTCGAACTGAAGTCAAGAACATGAACTCGTTCAAAGCTGTCGAGCGAGCGATGAGATCTGAAATTCAGCGGCAAATAGAACTGATCAAGTCAGGCGGATCTGTTGAGCAAGCGACTCTGTTGTGGAACGAGAAAAAACTGGTCGCAGAGATAATGCGAACCAAGGAGGAGTCGCCCGACTACCGCTATTTCCCGGAGCCGAATCTCGTTAACTTAGCAGTCTCTGACGAATGGGCAGAAGAAGTGGCAAGCTATCTCCCGGAACTGCCGGATGCTAAATCGAAGAGGTTTGTGAAGCAGTATGGCCTCCGCGAGTACGATGCTGCGGTGTTAACTGACTCAAGGGACCTGGCTGATTATTTCGAAGAAGTCATGTTATACTTTCATGATGGTCAAACGGCTGCTAATTGGATTCAAACAGAGCTGTTGGGTGCAATTAAAGAATCAGACGATGAGATCATTACCTGCCAGGTGCGCCCGAAAATGGTAGCTGACCTGCTGACCAGAGTGAAATCAGGGGAAATCTCCGCCAAGATGGCCAAGACGATCTTCGCTGAGATGGCTAAGACGGGCCGGCATCCTGAGGTTATCATTAACGAAGAAAACCTTGTGCAGGTGTCGGACGAGACGGTACTCGTTCCTATCATAGACAAGGTACTAAATAATAATCCTGGTAATGTAGCAAGATTCCAAAGCGGCAAAACAAGTGTCTTCAACTTCTTCGTGGGGCAGGTGATGAAAGAAACCAATGGCCAGGCCAACCCGGGCGTGGTCAATAAACTTCTCAAGCAAAAACTTGAAGGGTAAGTTCGCATGGAGCGACAAGCAGCACGGATCGCAGTATTTATCTCAGGCGGAGGAACCAACCTCCAGGCTCTCATCGACGGCTACAAAGCCGGCATCCTGTCAGGCAAAGTTGTGTGGGTCGTTTCCAGTTCCGCAAAAGCCTACGGTTTAACGAGGGCAGAAAACGAAAGCATAGAGACCTTTGTTTTCAAACCCAAAAAGTACCCTACACCCGAAGCTGCAGCTGCCGACTTGTTGTCCAGGTTGCAGGAAAGAAGGATTGACTATATAGCCCTGGCAGGCTACCTGAAGCTTCTTCCTGACAATGTGGTTGGGGTATATCACAACCGTATTGTCAATATCCATCCAGCTTTACTTCCCAAGTACGGAGGCAAGGGAATGTACGGGCACCACGTCCACGAAGCGGTGCTGGCTTCGGGGGACAAAGAATCCGGCGCGACAGTGCATCTGGTTGATGAGATATATGATCAAGGCAGAATTTTAAGTCAGGTACGCATACCAATTTTGCCCGATGACACTCCTGACAGCCTGGCTGAGCGGGTTCTGGAACAGGAACACAAGCTGTACCCGAGAGTACTTAATAAATTGATCCGCGGAGAGTACGAGGTAGGTAATGAATGACGTTCTGCTGAAAACTGAGATCACAGAATATCCGCTTATGGTTCGCGGCAAGGTACGGGACGTCTACGACCTCGGCGATACGCTGCTGTTTATTGCAACCGATCGGGTTTCGGCCTTTGACGTCGTGATGCCCAACGGCATCCCCGACAAGGGGAAGGTGCTGACGGCCATGTCGCTTTTCTGGTTTGACTATCTCAAAGATGTGGTTAACAATCATCTCGTTACTGCTGACGTTGACCAGTATCCCCGGCCATTGCAAAAGCACCGTCGAGAGCTTGAGGGACGCTCAATGATAGTCGCCAAAGCAAAGAGAATTGACTGCGAATGTATCGTTCGTGGATACATCTCCGGCACGATGTGGAAAGAACTTGTTGCCGCACGCAGAAGAGGATCAAATGTCGTCCATGGGATTGAATTTCCAGGAAACCTTCAGGAGTCTGAAGAACTTCCCCAACCAATATTCACACCCTCCACCAAAAACGAGCAGGGCCACGATGAGAACATCAGCTTCGAGCGACTTGTCATCCTTATCGGTGAAAAGGCTGCGACTCTCTGCCAAGACAATTCCCTGGCTCTCTACACCAAAGCGGCCAATTATGCATTGACCAGGGGAATCATCATTGCCGATACTAAGTTCGAGTTTGGATTCAAGGATGAGAAATTCATGCTCATAGACGAGGTGCTGTCACCGGATTCCAGCCGCTTTTGGCCAGTCGATAAATACCAAGTCGGGCGGAGTCAACCTTCGTTTGACAAACAGCCGATCCGTGACTATCTCGATAGTCTCGATTGGGATAAGAAGCCGCCAGCGCCGAAGCTGCCGGATGAGGTAGTGCACGCGTCGGCGGAAAGATACCGTCAGGTACAACGATTATTAACAGGCAGGTAAGACTATGACAGACATGGCTAAAATAAAACGAGCGTTACTCTCCGTGTCGGATAAGACCGGCATTGAGAACCTTGCTCTGCAGTTGCAGGAAATGGGAGTGGAGATAATCTCTACCGGGGGGACGTTTAAGCAGTTGAAAGAGGCTGGTGTCCATGCTGTATCGGTATCGACATTCACCGGAGCACCTGAAATACTGGGCGGCAGAGTTAAGACGCTCCATCCCAAGATTCATGCCGGCATCCTGTGCCGACGTGATAATCTCGAGGATGTTGACCAGCTCAAGGAGTTGGAATATCGTTTTATTGATCTGGTAGTGGTTAATCTGTATCCCTTTCAACAGACGCTGACAAAGGTTGATGTTGATGATAACGAGATTATTGAGAATATCGACGTTGGCGGCCCTTCGATGATCAGAGCGGCAGCGAAAAACTACTCTACTGTGACTGTCATCACGAATCCCTCTGATTACGAGGAGCTGCTGGATAAGTTGAAAGCCAACGACTGCGCAACGGACCTCGCCTTCCGAAAAGAGTGTGCCAAAAAAGCCTTTGCGTTGACAGCAAAGTATGACAGTGCCATCGCAGATTATTTTACCGCCGGGAAGGAAGGGGAAGGAGCGATGTTCCCACCCCGCCTTAGCTTGGATTTCGCATTTCATTCCGAACTTCGCTACGGCGAGAATCCTCATCAGAAAGCAGTGTTGTACGCCAAGGACGATTACCAAGCCGCAACGCTGCTTGAGGCTGAGGTTCTTTCCGGCAAGGAGCTTTCTTATAACAACTACCATGATCTTGATGCCTGCCTTGACATGCTGCTGGATTTCAAGGAGCCGTTCGCCTGTGTTCTCAAGCACGCCAACCCTTGTGGAGCGGCGATAGGGAGCAATATCGCCGAGGCTTACCATCGAGCATATGAGAGTGATCCCCTCTCGGCCTATGGTTCGGTTATTGGGTTGAGTAAAGAGGTTGATATGGGATGTGCGCTGGTCCTTCACGAAACGCCCTTTATAGAATGCATCCTGACGCCGGGGTTCACAGAGGAAGCGTTCAAACTCCTCAAGAAAAAAAAGAACCGCCGCCTTCTGGCTTTACCGGCAATCAGCAAAGGCCGTATGAAGAACCAGATGGTTTACCGCTATCTGCGGGGGGGGCTGCTGGCGCAAACCGCCGATGACATGGTAACGCTGGAGTCATCGCTTAAGGTTGTCACCAAGCGCGCGCCCATACCCGAAGAACTCAAGGCTCTGATGTTTGCTTGGAAGGTTGTAAAGCACACCAAGTCAAATGCCATTGTTCTGGTTAAAGGAGAGGCCACAGTTGGGATCGGTATGGGACAGACGTCTCGTGTTGATTCAAGCTTTATGGCCGTTAAACGGGCCGGCGAACGCGCCAGAGGCGCCGTGATGGCTTCTGATGCCTTTTTCCCCATGCCCGACGCCGTCGAGGTTGCCACCGATGCCGGCGTGACAGCGATTATCCAACCGGGCGGCTCCAAGGGTGATGAGCTGGCAATTGAAGCTGCCGACAAGGCTGGAGCTGCCATGGTCTTCACCGGCGTCAGGCATTTTAAGCACTAGCAGGCTGTTGAAAAACTCATAATTTTTAGCTGTCATTTACAGATGGCTG
>CAZYRH010000123.1:0-6841 GCA_964650395.1 uncultured Ignavibacteriales bacterium | reverse complement strand
AGAGGCTCAACTCTTAGGTAACATAGTTACTTGCTGCGGAGCCGTGTGACCTGACAGAAGGGAGAGAGACGTCAGGTCACATTCGTCTTCAGCTAACAAGACCCGACGCAACAAGAAAACTTTGTGGCTGGCCGATGTCCACATCGGCTGCAAGCAAATGAAGCAGAACGATGGCGGCAGATGTGGACATCTGCCGCCCACAATCTTTGATTTTAGGTGGTGTCAACCGTCTCTGGTTGACACCAACAACGATTATCAAAAGCCGTTAGGCAGAGACGCCTGACGGCACAGTCCAAATGTATGAAACACATCGCCTGGCTGACGGATATTCACCTGAATTTCGTTGACTATATAGACGTCATCACTTTTGCTGACAGGATTCTAAAAGAGAACCCTGATGCCGTCCTTGTTGGGGGCGATATTGGCGAGGCGGATTCGGTCGTTGGGTATCTGCTGGAATTTGAGAAGCTGCTGCGAAAAGACATCTACTTTGTGCTGGGCAACCACGACTACTACAAGGGGTCCATTCCTGATGTGCGGGCGAAAGTGCGGGTGGCGTCACGGCACTCGGCTCGGTTGCGATGGCTGCCGGATATCGGCATCGCAGAGCTGACCCCAAGGGTCGGCTTGATCGGCCATGGGTCATGGGCGGATGGGCGTTATGGTGACTACGAACGTTCCGAGTTGCTGCTCAACGATCATTTTTTCATCAAGGAGTTCAACCCATCGCTGCGCACTGAGGGACACGACAGCAGGGACTTTTTCGACCCTGATCCGGCTCTGGCAATGGCCTTCGGTACACGAGATGCCAAGCAGCAACGACTGCAAGCAATGCAGGAGCTGGCAGATGAAGCGGCGCAGCATTTTGCCCAGCTACTGCCGAAAGCTTTAGCATCGTATGATCATGTGGTGGTGCTGACCCATGTACCCCCGTTTCGTGAGGCGAGCTGGTACGCCGGCAAGCCCTCTGATGACATCTGGCTTCCGCATTTTTCGTGCAAGGCAGTGGGGGATGTGCTTTACAGTGAAATGAAAAAGCGTCCCCAAAAGCACCTGACAGTCCTGTGCGGGCACACGCATGGGCAAGGCGAAGCGCGCATTCTTGAGAATTTGCAGGTCTTTACCGGCGGAGCTACGTATGGTCAACCCAAGATTCAGAGGATTCTTGAATTCAAATAGTTAAGGAAGGGGTCTCTGTCTCCCGCCAAGTCAGGCTGATATAATGGTGTCACTCGTCTGATTCTTCCGAGTGCAATCTTGATTTCTCCCTCCCAAAGCACGGGGCGGGTGGGTCGCCCATTCTCCGATACACCTGCATTGCCAAGCAGTTAACGCCCTTAACCGGACAGCCGATAGCCGGTGCGGCGACGGTATTTACCGTTGACCCGATCCATCATTTTTTCGGCCACGAATTCCCGCCTGACAGTGCAGAAATCGTCATGGTGCCGTGTGATAATCTTGTTGACCTCATCTTCGCCGTAGAGCCGGTTGGGTTCAAACTGGGCCAGGATATACTCAAGCAGATACTTTCGTTTGCTGCGCTGTGCCGGTAGTTTTTCGATATGTTCTCCCTTGACAAAGTTGGCCACTACCTTCTGCTTGACAGATACTATGAGCTTTTTGTTCGAGTGCTGCTCCAACCATTCATAGACAGATTTTTCTGGGATGCGCCAGTCTTTGCCGATTTTGTATGCGCTGATTTCCCCGGCCTGTACCTTGCGAGTGATGACTTGGACATTCATCTTGAGCTTTTCAGCCAGTTCCGAGGTGGTAAAGAACTCGGTGTTTTTGATAATCCCTTCGCAGTATTCCATCTAGTATCTCCTCTGTGGTTGTGGCAATGGTATGATTTCATTGGACACAGTCAAGTATTATTTCGTATTCTATTGCAGTTTCTCTTCAGGCCTATTCAATATGTACTCCTTGTCGCCACAAAGCCGATCACAGCGGCATTCGTTGACAGACGGCAACTCGTCTCCCTTATTTCCACACAATGAAAGCGATCGTGATCTATGCCATGTTGTGTCTGATATGGGGGTCAACATGGATGGGAATAAAGATAGGACTTAGCGATGCACCTCCGCTGTATGCGGCCAGCTTGAGATTTGCTCTGGCGGTGGCGATCCTCTATGCCATTATTCTCCTGAAAAGGTATTCCTTCCCCAAAGATGTATGGGAAACGCTTAAACTTGCCTACCCTGGCCTGTACATGTATGGCGCCAGTTATGCTTTGATCTACTTTGCCGAGCAATATATCAGCTCCGCTCTCACTTCAGTGCTGTTTACTTCGTTTCCACTGTTTGTTGCTTTTTTATCGATCTGGATGTTGAAGGCGGAACGGCTTCGCTGGGCAGCCTGGCTTGGCCTCGGCCTTGGCTTTTTCGGAATCGTTGTAATTTCCTATGATTCTTTTCAAGCCAGTGGGAACCTTTTCCTGGGGTCGATATTGACTCTGGGAGGATCGCTGATGGCGGCTTACGGGATGCTCATTCACAAAAAGCACTTCGCCGGTCAGAACATCGTTGTCGCGGCAACTGTCCAAATGACCCTCGGGGGAATACCGCTGTTGGCGGCTGCCCTTCTCTTTGAACGTTGGTCCCACTTTTCTTTGACGCCGGCCTCGGTGGGATCAATATTGTACCTGGCAATCATCGGTACAGTTATAGCGTTTGTGGCATACTACTGGCTTTTGTCCCATACGAAAGCGATCATTGTTTCACTGATCGCCTTTATTACGCCGATTGTGGCCGTTGTCCTTGGGTTTTTTTGGGGCGAATCGCTGCCAATTTGCACGTTGGCAGGGACGATAATGATATTAACAGGGATATTGCTGGTGGTGAGAAGGTGAGAGCGGCCGTTAACGCTGAACAGTTAACTGTTTATTGTTCATGGGGTTACCCCGAACTGACCGCCTAAAAGTATCGCTGTGGGGGTTGATTTTTCGGCCTGAGCTGTAAAAATCACTTGACAGGCATGGTGGATGCGAGTTATTTTAGTGTTAGCCTACCAAGAGTGGATCAAGAACCAGGTCGCTGCAACTGTCTCCTTAGTAGATCTGAACCTTAGGTCGGTTTGGCTAGCGGGATTAACTTTATCGAAGATTAGTAGCAGCGAGTGCTCGGTGGTAAGAAAGCCATAAGCGGCTGGTCTTGACGGCAGGAACCCAGCCCTGGAAGGAGGCAACTCGTATGACGTTAAAAAATGAACATGGATTTGGCCATGAAAGGGCAAGGGTGAGGTATATCCGCAATATTGACGGAATAGCTCAGTTAACCGAAGCCGAAAAGATTCGGCTCAAGGAAGTCACCAAAATCTACCCTTTCCGGGCCACGGATTACTACCTCAGTTTAATAGACTGGAGTGACCCGAACGATCCGATCAGACGAATGGTCATACCCCATGAGGATGAGTTAATTGACTGGGGCGAGCTTGACGCTTCCAAGGAGAATCAGGTGACCGTTTGCAAAGGGGTTCAGCATAAGTACGCCACGACTGTTCTTCTGTTGGTAAACGAAGTATGCGCTGGCTTTTGTCGCTTCTGTTTCCGTAAGCGGTTGTTCATGAACGACAGCGATGAAGTTACATACGATCTTGAACCCGGATTCGAGTATATCCGACAGCACCCGGAGGCGGACAATATTTTACTGACGGGCGGTGATCCGATGGTCCTGCGCACCTCCCATCTGGAGAAGATTATCAGGAACCTGCGTGAAATCGAGCACGTGAAGATAATCCGTATCGGTACTAAGATGCCGGCCTACAACCCATATCGTTATCTCAATGATGATGCCCTCATGGAAATGCTTCACAAGTATTCCCAGCCCGACCGCCGTATTTACATGATGTGCCACTTCGATCACCCCAGAGAGCTGACGCCACAGGCGCGTGAGGTAATAGCGCGGCTCATTGAGATTGGGGTTATCTGCGTCAATCAGAACCCCATTGTCCGCGGCATTTCCGACGACCCCATGACCATGGCTGAACTCTGGAACGAACTGTCGTACATGGGCGTGCAACAGTATTACGTCTTTCAAGGACGACCCGCTGCCGGCAACTACATCTATGAGGTGCCCATTGCCGAAGGCTACCGCAAAGTGGAACAGGCCAAACGGAAGTGTTCTGGTTTGGCCAAACGAGTGAAGTACGTTATGTCACATAAGTCCGGTAAGATTGAGATTGTCGGCGTTGACCATCGTTACATTTACCTGAAGTATCACCGCGCTAAGCTGCCCCGTGACGAACAGAGGTTCTTGGTTTGTCACCGTGACAATGAAGCCTACTGGCTGAATCAACTCAAACCTGTAGGTGGCTACGTAAACGAACACTACCAAGAAGGTTACCGCACCACCAGCTTCACGTAAGAACAATTTTGGACCTTTCTAAGGCAGGTGTCTGGGGAGGCTGTGACAAAAGATAGAAACCACACCTCGCGTAGGGTGGGAGCTTGTCTCCCGCCAATTGGCGGCGGACGTAAAGCCAGCCGCTACGTGAAGTTGTGAGGACTCCCTCCGGAATTGATGCCCCCGCTTCACGAAAACACCGGGCTTATATCACAGATCCCTGGGGCATCTTGCCTCTATTCTACCACTTTTTGAAATAGAATGTTAAGATGTGTGAAAGGTACAGTCCATCCAGGTTTCTCCCTATGAAGCACAGCCAAGCCATTCTTGCTGCCTGTAGAAATTATTTCATCAACAGTATATACACCGTATTTCTTAACAACTGGGTTGAGTAACCGGGTTAGAAGTTTCGGGAACACAAGGTCGGCAAGGATAAAGTATCCGTTGGGTTTCAAGACCCGACTTACTTCTTCGAGCGCCTTCTCCCAATCAGATATATGATGCAGGACTTTCAGAGACAATACCATATCGAATTTGCCATTTTCAAACGGAAGCTGTATAGCATCTGCCACCCTGAATTGAACCTGATCGTTATCTAAAAAATACTTGTTGGCTGCCTCAATCTGCTCTGGGTCAACATCGGTACCTACAATGTTCATCCCGTGCGTTCTAGATAGATGATCAGCTACAATCCCCGCACCGCAGCCGATTTCCAGGACTCTTTTTGTAGTGCTCAAATCAAGCCCGGCAAACAGCCGGTCAAGAAGTTTTATGTTTCCCTTTGCATGCCGCAGGCTGTTGACAAACAGCTTTTCCATTCTGCTCATCTTCATACCAGTACTCCAAACTAATTGATACGATCAACCCTATGGGATTTGGATCAGCCACCATGCCGATCTACCCCGGATCACACCACCAACTTCTTCATCAATTCCCTTACAGACATCTTCTCACACGTGAAGATAGCATCCATGATTTTCTCCTGCTGATGCTTATCTAGGAGCTCTTCCGAGAGAGCGTTAAATTTGGCTGTTAGGTCTTCTATCGTCATCGGTTCACGCGGGTCGCCCTTTGGGTATTCAAGATACTCCGAGTATTCCTTGCCGTCTTTCGTTTTGACGACCACTTTCGAAGGTTGTTTGGCCGGGAACATCTTTTCAAACTCTTCGGAGGCCTCACCTTTGATCTTGTCAATCACCTGCCAGATGCGTTCGTCTTTGAGCTTCTCATCGGAGAACGACTGGGTAGTTATCTGATGATCGACCAGTGCGGCGGCGATGCAATACGGTAGAGAATGGTCGGCGGTCTCGCGCGACTCGGGGCGATACTTGTGCGGGTCAAACAGGATGTCGCAGGCGCGGGCAATGGTGGTGATAGTTACTTCTTCTATTTGATCATAGCTGATGTTGTTATCGCGAACGACCTTGAGTGTGGCCGTCAGGTGAGTGTGGGTAAGGGCTTCGGTGGGGAAGGCTTTCATGCTGCATTCGAGGATTTTGAATTTCTCGCCGAGGTTACCAGTCAGTTTGTTCTGCGCCCATTCAGGACCGTAGACGTCCATCAACCCCTCTTTCCCTTCGAAGACCGCCTTGGTGCCGGTGTAGCCCTTTTGAGCGATCAGTGCCGCAAAAACACCGCTCTGCACCGCCATTGGGTCGACGGTGTTTTTCATCATCGTCAGTTTTCCGGCGGTGGGGCAGCCGATAGTGTGATTGTGCGAGCCGTTGATGCCGATGGCGTTGACCATCTGATCGACCGATAGCCTCAGCAGTTTCCCGGCTACAATCGGCGAGACGAATTGCGTAAGCGTGGCATGGTGCCACTTGCGTTCGCGAACGCCAGGGACGGCGAATTCGCACAGCCGCTGCTCAAACTCATAGGCCAGCACAATGGCAACGATGACCTCTTTCATAGACGCATCCACCATCTCGCCGACAGCCAACGCCGCCGGAATCAGATCAGACGGGTGGGATGGGTCTTCCTTCCAATAGATGTCGTTGAAATCAAGGGCGCGGATCATCAGCGAGTTGACAAGAGTGGCGTTAACCGCTGGTATTCTGTCACCAAAGCCGATGAGCGTGGCTTCTTCTTTGCCGCCCATGTCTTTGTAAATGTCACGCAGGATGTTGACATCCTTGGTGTAATAACCGCCGTAAGCACAACCAATTGAGTCGTACAGGAAGCGTTTTACTTCGTGAACGACGTTGTCGGGTAAGTCTTCATATTTGAGTTTGACTGCAAACTCGGCGATTTGTCTTGAGATTGATTTTTGCATGGTTCTCGTTTAGTCTTTGTGTTGTTCGTCTAATCTTCGAGTTTTCCCCGTATGTGTGCGGCAGATGTCCACATCTGCCGCTTTCTTCTTTAACTAAGATTCTTCCCCACCCAATTCTCCAACCCATCCACAACAATCAACTCCTGCGCCGCCACACCGACAGGGCTGATACGATATTCCTTGCCGTCAGCGATGAGAATGGCCTTTGTGAAGTCAATAGTTGCTT
>CAZYRH010000122.1:2367-6855 GCA_964650395.1 uncultured Ignavibacteriales bacterium | reverse complement strand
AGAGATTTACGATCTAACGAGCATATTTGCTCACTATTGACGCAATACAGTCACAGACATAATCAACATCTGGCGCCTTTAAAGAGGGATAAAGGGGAAGCGTTACTACCCGGCGACCGGCATAGGCGGCATTCGGGAAATGTTGTTCTGACAGGCCAAGGAGATCGCGATAGTAAGTCAGTTTAAAGACCGGCTTGTAGTGCACACCGCACTCAATACCGTAATCGGCCATTAGCTTAATGAACAGCTCTCGTGTTATTCGTAGGCGCGGCAGATGCAGCTTGATGATAAACAGGTGCCAGCCGTGCTGGTAATGCCTTTCAATCACAGGCAACTCCAAGAATTCGGACAGACTGGCGAGGTTTTTCATGTATCTATGAGCAAGAGCAGCGCGTTTGGCCTGATCCTTTTTGAAAGTCGCCAGCTGCCCCAAGCCCACGGCGGCATGAATATCCGACATATTGGCCTTGAAGCCGAAATCAACGACATCGTATTCCCATTTATTTTTCAGCTTGCGCTCATAGGTGCTTGAGGTCAGGCCGTGCAAAGACAGGCGCTTGACCTGATCAATCAACTGCTTGCGGCGCGACAGCACCATCCCCCCTTCGCCGCAGGTGAGATTTTTTGTGGAGTAAAAGGAGCAAACAGCCGCATCGGTCAAATTTGGGACCGTCTTATTTCTGTAAGCAGCGCCTATCGAATGAGAGGAGTCGGCAATCAGAAATAATGAGTGTTCCTTGCAGATTTTGTTCAACTGCCCGTAATTCGCCGGGCATCCGGCGATGTCAACGGGTACAATAGCAATAGTGCGGTCGGATACCTTTCGCGCTGCTTCGTTGGGGTCGATATTTAGCGTGTGGGGGTCAATATCGGCAAAAACAGGCACGGCACCGGTCATCAGAATAGCCTCAATGGTGGCGACAAAAGTAAAGGGCGTGGTAATTATCTCCTTCCCTTTCCCTGTGCCGATAGCCCTCAAAGCAAGGTATAGCCCGACGGTACCTGAACTCACTGCCGCAGCGTACTTCGCATTCAAGTGCCGGCAGACGGCCTTTTCAAAGGCCGTTACCTTGGGGCCGCTGGTAATCCATCCTGACTCCAGCGTCGCCGCTACCTCTTTTTTGGCCTTGGGCGAAAGAACTATATCAAAAAGAGGAATCCTCCTTTTACCTTGATCTGTTTTCATAGATCAACCTCTCATACAGTTCACACATCATATCAAGCGACCGCTCCCATGAATAATGTTGTTTTACAAACTCGTAACCTGCTTTGCCCATTTTCTCTCTGGCCTCAGCGTCTTGAGCAAGCTTGATTATTGCCTTGGCCAATTTGTGAGGATCCTTGGGAGGCACTAGAATTCCCGTTGTTCCATCCAGAACGACCTCCGGCACTCCTCCCACGTTCGAGGCAATCACCGGTCGCCCGCAGGCCGACGCCTCAAGCGCCGCCACACCAAAGCCCTCAATGAAAGACGGCATCACCATCATATGATGTTGTCGAAGGAAAGGATACACCTGTTGCCGATTTACGAACCCAACAAAATGGACGTTGTCGTTTAGACCAAGACGCAAAGCCATTTTTTTGAGGTGCGTTGTCTTTTCTCCCTTACCTGCCATTGAAAGAGTAATATCTGGAATTTCTTTTTTCACCTCAACCATTGCTTCAAGCAAAATATCCGGCCCATATTTCAGCCGGTGGCCTTTGATGTAACAAATTCTGAACAAACCCGATGGAGGGGACACAATTTTATCAGGTATCTCTATACCGAAGGGGATGATACTGATTTTGCTTGCTGCGTCGGGATAGACCCGGCACGTCTGTTTCTTAAGCCACTGGCCCGTGGCGGTTATGTGAGTAGCTCGTGTCAAAACGAATCGTAGAAGTGAATTATAGAGCCATCGGGGTTTGTAGCCGACCAAGTCCGATCCCCAGATAGATACCACGGTCGGTTTGATACCGGCTCGGACACCCCACAGGCCGAAACCGCCGGCGTAATGAACGTGAACGAGATGAGGTGAAAACTGTCGTGCCTCCCGGATGGCGGCGCCAGCCTGGGTGAAATAAGACCATTTGCCGGATCGAGGCAAAATAGTTGTTTCAACATCAGGTAGCGGCTTCCCATCCAGGGAAACAACTTTGATCTGGTAGCCTCGCTCGGTTAGCCCTCGCACCCAGCGCTGCACGTGCACCGCGTGCGTCCAGCCAAATATGACAATCCGCTTGTTAGCCAAAAGCGGTATCCTGGGTTAGTTTGCCCGTTGTCTCTGACATTTCCCAACTCATCACTAATTCCTCTGTGACAGGTGGCGATTGTACAGGATACACAAGAGGTATTAATACTGTCAACATTACAAATGGAGTTTAGGATAAAACAAGCAAGTAATTGACCTTGATCAACTCTTTCTGAGTGAGTAAACTTGCGTATAATGCGTTACCGGGAAAAACTGGACAACCTGCTGGAGTACTTTGGGTTCAGGTCAAAGAACTATTATCATACCGAACCGCGAATCTCCTATGACCCCGACAATCCGATGGCATACTATATCGACCAGAGCCACCGGGCCGTCTACCCCGGTCACTTTGATTCCAACGGTATCCCACTGTATGTAGGCAAGGGGAAGACAGGCTATTTGCCGGTGTTCATTTGTACGTGGGCACTAGGACAGCTTGAAACATTCCGGCAAAAAGCCACAGAAGAAAGCCGAACCAAGTTTTTGAAAGCTGTTGACTGGTTGGTTTCACAGCAGAAGGATGACGGAGTCTGGTTGACTGATTTCCCGATGGATAAGTTTGGGCTGTATGAGCCGTTTCCATGTGCGATGGTTCAGGGGCTGGCGATCTCCTGCCTTACCAGAGCTTTTCTGATGACCAATAAGTCAGCGTTTCTCGACAGTGCCGTTCAGGCTCTGGCGCCGTATTGTGTGGACGTGCGGGACGGCGGCGTGGCGAGTGACGACGAAGGTCAGGTGTTTTATGAGGAGTTTCCATCAATTCCCTACCATCACGTTTTGAATGGCTTCATTTTTGCCATGTGGGGTCTGAATGATCTGGCCCGGATAAACGACAACCGTAAGGCCAAAAGGCTATACGATGAAGGTTTGAAAACCCTGATCGAATGGCTGCCGCGCTTTGACCTTGGCCATTGGTCCCTTTATCACATTGGAGATGGTCCGAAGAACCCGGCCACCGTCCCGTATCACCGGCTTCACATAATACAACTCAAAGTCATGTATGCCCTGACGGGACATGACATCTTCAAACAGTCCTACCTGCGATGGAGCGAATACCTGCACGGTCGCTTTAATGCCCTGAGAACCTTGCCTGCAAAACTTTGGTGGATACTGGCCAGAGCGCCTGCTCGGCAGTGATCGTACTGTGCCATTCGAAGCCTGATCCCAACTTACCGCGGAATCAAGTCTCTTATAACCGGCGCCAGTTTGGCCTCAAGAGTTTTGTGGAAATCGTCCCATGTCAACAATGTAGCTGCCTTTTTGATATTGGCCTTTCTCATAGCAACTCTCAAGCTGTCATCCTCAGCCAGCTTTGCAATAGCCACCGCTAATGATCGCGAATCACCAGGCTTCACCAGAAGCGCATTAACGTTATTGGTAACCATTTCGGAGATAGCACCAGCGGTAGTAGCCACAATTGGAAGTCCATGAACCACTGCTTCAGCCAGAGCCATGCCGTATCCCTCCGAAAGCGAAGGACAGACAAAAATGGAGCACTCGCGGTAAAATCTCTCCAAGTCGCCACGCTCAGTGAAGCCAAGAAACGTTATCCTGTTGTCCAAGTGGTTACGATCAATAATCTTTTGTATCTGTTGAAAATATGGATCGTCACGAGAATATCTGCCGGCCACGTTCAGGTGAATATCAAGGCCTTTTAGCCGACTCATCGCTTTAACAAGGGGTTTCAATCCCTTCCGGTAAGAACATTCACCCACGAACAACAACTCAATTGTTTTCCTATTCTTACTGTTGCCTGCAGGTGCTTCAGAAAGAGAAATCGGCTCAACTTCCAACCCCGGCGGGGCAACAACGACCCGATGATTCAAATGTCCCTTACGACCTGCGATCTCGGCGCTGTATCTGCTGTTGGCAAGGACTATATCGGCATGTTTCAGCAGATAGTTTTCACAGCGGCGAACAAGCCATCTCGCTAGAACATTGTTAAGTCGGTATGTTAATCTCTGCTCCTGTACCACCGCCAGTACCCGCTTTTTGTTAGCCTTCGTCCATCGGATAGCCAAAAGGTTGCGGAAGCTGGAAGAAATATCCACCACGATTAGGTCAGGCCGATGCCTTTTTACTAGCGATAGATTGTATTTTGCATGTTTGAGAGGATGGGCAAGTTCTTGCGGAAACTCATCCAACTTCTGGGGCACAACGTTATCAAAGTTATGAGCAAGAAACGAATGCAAGTGGGCGTGGTATTTTTCTCCTCCTCTCTTTCCCTGGGCTAAGTATTCGAGGTATAATATCATAA
>CAZYRH010000122.1:0-2267 GCA_964650395.1 uncultured Ignavibacteriales bacterium | reverse complement strand
GTATGGAAAGAACAAGCTCTGTACAGATATCTTCAATGTTCGGCTGAGGTCAACGGTCATTATTACACAGCCGGCAAACCAGG
This sequence comes from uncultured Ignavibacteriales bacterium, assembly GCA_964650395.1. Taxonomy (GTDB): domain Bacteria; phylum Zixibacteria; class MSB-5A5; order GN15; family FEB-12; genus CAZYRH01. Next base: position 2,184 of record CAZYRH010000122.1, on the reverse strand, counting down.
CAAAAGTTGTTGCCAGGGCCAGTCCATTCTGCTCCATAGGACCGACTAAGATGACGCTCATGGCAGTTTTTATCAACAGCATCCACAGCAGGATGCCTCCCAGTCGAAACAGGGTTGTCGAAGCGTAATAGAACCTCATTTGATAAAGGTACACGGAATAAAACACTATCCCCAGAGCAAAGAACATGAACGGGCTGGAGGTTTTATGGAGTGAAGCAAGATCAAACGAGCCTCTCTGAAAAGCTACGCGGACAATCTCGGTCGAAAACACCACCATCCCTGCTGCCACTATACTCATCACAAAGACCATCAGCCGGACGCTCTCACGGTACAGTTTTTTCAGTTTTTCAATTTCCTCGGGTACGGAAAAATCAGAAATCCATGGAAAAGAAGCCATTGCGAAGGCCGCTGCAAACATGCCGGTGGGAATGTGAGCGAGGAAAGTAGCATATCTCAGGGCAGCGATCTGCCCCTCACCGAGGTACTTTGCTGCCAGGTACCTGTCGATCACCGGATAGATGAGAGCGATACACTCGATTATGGCAACAGTCGCCGTCACCCGCAAAAGAGGCCCAACCGATGAAAAACGGAATGATAAAAACGGTGCCGGTTTTACCAGACTGAACGCAAAAAAGCCGTTGCAAAGAAAAAGGACTACCGAAGCTAACAGCCACCCGTAGGCCAGAGCCTCGATGTTAAGCTTGTCATAAAGCCCAAATATCAAGGCAAGTATGACTAAGTTGGCGATAATCGGCGAAGTTGCCGGCACAATGAAGTGCTTCCTATCATACAGGCAACTGCGGAAAAACACTTCGACACCACGAAAGAATACAAACCAGGACAGGATAGTCATCAATCGTTCACCGGTAACACGCTGAGGGGCGGACAGCTTGGGCGCCAGCAGGGCAAGGATATTGCCCCGAAAGAGATAAATAAGGGCAGAGATCAACCCGAAGATGAGGGCAAAACTGATCAGGCTTTCCCAGAAAAGCCGTGACGGTTCCGCCGTTGAGGTTGACGAATTCTTTCTCATCAGAGGAATCAAGGCGGAAGGCAGAGCAGCAAAGATAACAAAGGTCATGAATTCCGGGACAGTGAAAGCGAGGAGAAAAGTATCGAAGGTGGCGCTTGTCCCGAAATACCCTGCAACAGTGGCCTCGCGGGCGTAACCGAAAAACCTGCCCAGAACATTCGTCCCCACTGTTACCAGCGACGCTGTAAACAGGGACTGTTTAAGAAATCTGGAATTCAATCCGGCTCCTCAAGTAATAAGCTCGGTAGTAAAACATAAATCAGACTAATTACCGTTCTGAAAAAAACATTCGAAAGCGCAGCCTTCTCCGATCAGTCTCCACGTGGCAGCCGTCGTTGAAGAAATCGGGCTATTTCTTCGGCAATAATATGAGAAGGCTTCTTGTTCTTCACTCGATACACCATGGATTTGACAGATGGTTTTACTTGAAGGAGTTTCAAAACCTTAGCTTTATCCAGCCCAACCAGGTTATTACCCAGCTTCAGGGTTTCTATCCACTCGGTTTCCTCGCGCAGAGTCAGCACCGGCGTTCCAAGAAACAACGCCTCCTTTTGCAACCCGCCGGAATCGGTCAAAACAGCATACGCATACCGCGCTGCCGTCAGCGCGTCAAGATAACTCAATGGCTCGACTAGAAAGAGGCGGTCAATCTGGTCCAGTTCTCGCCACAGTTTGAATTGCTTCAATCTCTTTCTGGCGCGTGGATGAACGGGGAACAGGGTCGGCAACGGTAGCTCACTGATAATGTCGACGAGAACACGGAGATTCGTCTCGCTGTCAACAGTTGCAGCGCGATGGACTGTCAGTAGGAGATACTCGCTTTCTTCTCTTACGCCGAGCTTTTTTAGCGCCTTCTGGTTGGCTGTGATTGCTGGACGGGAAGCCTTGAGGAGCTCGTACATAACGTCCCCACTGTAGACTATTTTTTTCTTGATCCCTTCAGCTTTCAGGTTCTTGACCGAGACCGGGGTGGGGCAAAAGAGAATCTCTGAAACATGGTCGGTCAGCTTGCGGTTTATCTCCTCCGGCATACCCGAAACGAACGACCGCATACCGGCCTCAATATGAACAACCGGAATGGCCAACTTGGCTGCCGCCAGGGCGCCTGCCAATGTCGAGTTGGTATCGCCATACACCAGTACCAGGTCCGG
>CAZYRH010000121.1:0-6894 GCA_964650395.1 uncultured Ignavibacteriales bacterium | reverse complement strand
CGTTGAGTATGGCCGGTTGAATGTTAGCCTTCTCGACTCTGGCGCGCAAAACCTCGAATTCAGAAACCAATCCCTGCGAATACAGCTTTTCTATCACTTCCAAATTATGGCTGGTTGCTTCAAAGGCTTTCTTAAGAACCGCCAGGCGGGACTTCTCCAAGACAGCTGAATAGAACAACACCTCAGCATTCTGAACCACCGCCGCCTTTGTCGCTTCGGCTTGCCTCTCGGAATACTTCTTGTACAACTTCGCAATCGAAAGGGCCGTAAACACCTTTCCCCCCTGCCAGAGCGGTTGCCTCAGGCTTAGGGAGGCGTTGAAATTGTTGCTAAAACCGGTTTCAATTTCCGTTACCTCATCGTCCATCTTCGCGAAAAAGGAGGGGATAATGAAATTGCGCGAGTAGGATCCGCCGGCCGACAGATTTGGAAGCGCCCCGGCACGGGCCTTGATGATGTCGCTCTGCGCCTTGGAGATTTCCTCCTTTGAGGCAAGGTAGGTACGATTGAATTCGAGGGCTCGGTGACGTACCTGCTCCACCGTCAGCGCGGTTATTGCTGTGGGGACCTCATACAAACCGAAGCCAAGCAAGAGCAAAACTGCAACGCCCGTCTTGATCCACTGTTGACCTCGAGCCGCTTGTTTTATCATAGTATCATTCATGTAACAAAATAGTTCATCTCCGCCTTAGCGGGGTTGTCTTTCTTGTTCGTTCAAAGAGGGAAGTGAAAACCCGCACTTGTTCATCAATATCCACCAGATCCGGGCTCATTTGCTTTCCCAGCGTCAGACCGTCATGTACAGCGAAAGTCAAAACCGCCAACTGTCGTCGCTGCTTTATTGTGCGACCGTACTGGGGACTTAAGCTCTTCGTCACAACCTCAATTATTTCCCGAACCGCCTTGTTAACATGAGCTTTGATTCGGGGAAGTTTCTGCGCCTCAGCCCTGAGATTAAGGTTGTGTCGGGTATGTGGCATACTTCTGCTTGCATCGATTTGGCACAAAAGCCTCAGCACTTCGCCGGGATTGAGGTCCCTATTGACATCAGGTGCAAAGGCGACGGCAAACTGGTCGATTGCTCTTTGGACCAACTTAGAGAAGATTGCCTCCTTGCTTTTGAAGTGGAAATAAAGAGCTCCCTTGGTCAAGCCAGCTCGGTGTGCAATGGCTTCGGTGGTGGTGGCGCGGTACCCCTTCTTGAAAAAGAGGACCTGTGCCGCGTTGAGCAGTTGATCTCGTCGTTCTTCCGCGGGGAGCTTGGGGCTTTGCTTTATACTCAACGTCTTCTGTCGTTTTGCCGCCTTCATAACATACCTACCAGTAAGTATCTAAATACGTATATTATACTTTGTCAAGGAAAATTTCGTTAGAAATCTGTTAGAGCCACTTTTTTCTACGGAATAAGAGCAATAGCCCCAGGATGACTGTCAAAATGAGCAACAGAGCAAAGATATACCCGAATTTCCACTCCAGCTCCGGCATGAAGTCGAAATTCATCCCCCACAGTCCGACCAGAAAGGTCGGTGGAATAAAAAGTACGGTAAAGATGGTCAGGAACTTGATGATCTCATTAGTCTTCGTTGATACCGACGAATAGTACACTTCCAGCGAGGAGTTGAGGATTGCGCGGTGAAAATCGACAATGTCGTTGATGCGAACCAGGTGATCGTGAATGTCGGAGAAGTATCTGGCCGCCTTGCCTGAGATGAGTTTGAACTGTTCCCGTGAGAGACGACTGAGCACCTCCATCTGTGGTATGACGAAACGCTTGAGATGAACAATATCCCGGCGAAGAGTGAAGATTGATTTCAGCGTTTCTTTGTCAGGCCCGTCGAGCACGTCGTCTTCGACCTGGTCGACCTCGTATTCAAGTATATCCAACGTCGTATTATAATTGTCCACTATAGTATCAATCAGGGCGTGAAACAAAAAGTCTACCCCGCGCGACAACAGCCGTTCATCTCGCTCAGCCCGATGGTATAGATAATCGAATATTCGATGTTCGTCGTAATGTACCGTAACCACTGAATTGTGACTGAGAAACATATCGATCTCGCTGATCTTCAAGCCTTCCTCGCGGCCAATGTAGTCCACAATCTGAAACACCAGAAAGAGATAGCGGTCATAGTCGTCAATTTTGGTATGAGGTTTTTCGGCAATTACATCTTCAATTGCTAAAGGGTGAAAATCAAAATCGTGCGTGAGAACAAATGATTCCTCGTCGGTCGGCTTACACAAATCAACCCAGAGCAGGCACTGTTCCTGGCGGGTAAGACGATCAAAATCAGCTAAGCCATCGATCGTCTTAACTTTCTCACCGGGAATGTACAAAAAGGATTTTATCACACTTTCTCTTCCTTCTCTAGCAATGCACCTTCTTCGGAAACTTGATCAAGAATAATTTCGCCTTCATGCTGGGTCTTGATTTCCTTGATCGACACCTTTTCAAAATGCAAGAAAATAATTCCCATCAAGTAAGTTGGGAGTAAATCCAGAAGGTGTAAAGCCAGGGCGCACAAAACCGCATCGGAGCGGTTGATAGAAAACGCAGCCAACGAGGTTGAGACGGCCACCTCGAATGTTCCGGCATTGCCGGGGGTAATAGGAATAGCCAAGGCTATGGTATTAATGATCATCACTGTCGCGGCAGATGCCAGAGGAAGACCAAAGCCAAAAGATTTGAAGAGAAAAAAGATCAAGAGTATGTGAAATGTCCACGACACAAGCGAGAAAACGAGCGTGCCTAACAGGTGCTGACTCGAGCGCAATAGCTCAATACCCTTCATAAAAGAGCGGATGAATTTCTTTATCACTATGTATGGTCCAGGCCAGCGCCGACGAAGGTGTCTGCGGCCGAACTCTTCCAGCCCGGCTTGAAAATGTAAAGTCAAATACAGCACCACGAGTAAGGCGAGTGTCAGGCAGGAAAAAGTTATACTCAAAGAACGGTACTCTTCCGGGAAGGCAAAGGCCAGCGAGGTCAACAGCAGAAAAACGATCAGGCTGATAGCATCAAAGAGGACCTCTAAAACCATTGTCGAGAAGACGAATGTCTTTTTGAGTGCCTCTTTTTTGGCAAACAGAAACATGCGCCCGACCTGACCGGTCAAAGCGGGCATGGCAATATTCAGGATCTGGCCCGCCGAGAAAAGAGTGAGAGCCCTGAAAGGGCTTATTTTCTTTTGCTGGGAGACCATCAGCCTCCAGCGCAAGCCTCGGAAAATTACAAAGAGAAATGAGGACCCTACGGCGGGAATCAAGAAGAGATAATTTATGCGTCTAAAGAGGGTCTCTATCTCGCTGAATCTTATGTCCTTGAGACAAAAGGCCAAAAGAGCAACAGCGATGACACCTCCCCAAAGCTGTTTTTTCTTCCATATCATTATGTTGAATTCTTCAACACCACCGGCATATTGGAGGTTAAGATAGAGGTTCGATCGGGGGGTGTCAATCAAATAAACGTGAAGGGGAAACTGTAAGTCCTTAGATTTCAGCGATTAAATCTTTTTTGATCCAGCCACGGCGCTTGTTTTCAAATAGGACATTATAGTAGTTGCTTGTCTCACCTAAGATCTCAACAATGAGACCGGGAGCTCCCTGAAGCTCAATGTCAGACTGTTCCGTAGGTCCCGTCTGCACTGGAGCTTCTTCTGCAACAATTACTCCCCGCTGAGTCAAGAAGTCGTTTCTGTATTTGAATGTGGTCAGGCCAACTGACACAATCAGCAGTACCAAAGTCACTATGGTCGCGATCCGAACGAAGGGGTTGATAATACCCAACCCGAAGCGGAATATGAGAAGGAGGATGAATAGAATGAAAAATGTCGACGAAACCCAGGCTAAGGCAGTGAGGCGATAAGGATCAACCTGTGAGATCATAAATGTGTTAATCGGGTTCAATTCGACTCCTTCCATCCTCACCCGGGAAAACTGCTTGGCAAAAGCAAGGTTCTGGGCAATGTCTTCGTCAGATGGGTCGAGTCTTTTGGCTCTCATGTAATATAAAATAGCGTGACCGAGATCGCCTTTTTTGAAATAGGCGTTGCCCAAGTTATAGTACAGCGAGGCCGATTCTTTGCCCTGCTTCAGTACCGCGCTGTAGGATTGAATAGCGCTGTCGTAATCTTTTCTTTCATAATACTTGTTGGCCTGAGCAAACTCTTCTGCAGGTAAGACCTGAGACAGCGCCTGCAAACTGCAAACGGAGATAAAGATGATCGCCGCAACTACCCACCGACTAAGCAAGTTTTACCCCCTCAATGCGGATTATGGTTTCTTCCACCTTTGCCAGCGACTGGCGTATATCCTCTTGAGTTATCGCCGCCGGTGCAAAGCGGGCGAAGTCACACTTCTGGATAAGAGCGATGATATCCTGGATGAGGTCGTCCTCGGCACTCTTTTCCTGCAGCAGTTCTGTGATGTGTTCCGTTGTCAAGCCATAGGGCGAAATGTTAAACTTGTCAGCTATATATGATGATAGCGCCGCATGAATCTCAGTGTAAAACTCGCTGGCCTGTTCGGTCTTGGCCATAGATTTTGCCTTGGCCAGTCTCTTTTTGGCCACCTTGCCAGCCCGGCGGGAGCGAGCATAGCCGACATCACGGGCAAGTTTCTCCCGGCGTCGGCGGATTAAGACCATTCCGGCCAGCACAATTACCGGGAGGCTGTTCACAATCAAGTACAGTGGGGTAATCAACAACAACCGGCCGATAGGCTTCAGCGAACCGAGGTTCTCTTTTATGTATCGAATATCCCGCGTCTGGCTGCCGATGGTCAGCTCAGGGGTGCTATAGGGTACCTCCGGCGAGACCGCATAGCCTTCCGGTTTTAGAACCCTGAGTGTTATCGGGCGAGTAGAGAGGGTCTTATACTCGCCGAGCTCCGGATCAAAGTAGTTGAAGTTGATAGCCGGTATTTGCAAAGTACCCGGTCGCCGGGGAATGAAAACCTCCTCGAAGACTTTTGAGCCGCCCACCCTGTCATTAAGCTTGGACACATTTTCACCGCTGGATGCTTTGTAAATGCGAAAATCATCAAGTTTCTCAAACACCGGCTCCGCCACAGACTTGATATTCCCGGTGCCGCTTATTTTGATCGTAACCGAAACAGGTTGGTTTACCTCGACTTGTTTTTTGTCGACAGTAGCACTGACTCTGAACTTACCGATAGTTCCTGAAAAATCGGCTGGACGACCCTGTTGAGGCAAAGGTTTGACCTTGACGTGAATTGCCTTGCTGCTTGCAGATACCTGTACGCCGGAACCGAAAAAGTCACCGAAGATATTGAAAGGGTCACGGAAGCGTCTGTCGTGGCTGGCAACCGTAAGACGGATTGTGGCTCGGCCAATCGTCAGGTCGCCGGTTTGAGTGGGGAAAAGAGCATACTTCCGTTCAATCACCTTGTACCGACGGTTGTTAATCTGCTGGAAGTAAGGTGCCTGGTTCCCGAGCACTTCGGACCAAAAGCCGGTGGTGGTCGGTTCAGTCAGCTCGGGACTACCATAATATTGTACGGCAGTATAAAACTTGAGCGAAAGAGTCACCTGCTCATTCACGTATGGGTTTTTCTTATCGACTACCGCCTCAAGGAAATAGTCTTTGCTTTCCCCTGACCCACTCTTAGCACGCTCTTCAATGTATGGCGAGACAGTAGTTCCCGTGCTCACTATAGTCAACTCAACCGGGTTGCCCAAATATCTCTTGTTATTATGCACCACCGCAATCTGGTCAATAGGAAATGTACCTGCCTTTTGAGGGAGTAACATATAACTGTACTTCACCGACGAACTGACTTGACCGTTGACAATGTTGATATTGCTTGACCGCCCCTGGGAATACACCTCAAACATCGGCAGCGATGGCATCTGGGGTGCCGGAAGATTTTGAATTGATCCGGCAACGACTACTTGCAAGGTGGCCTGTTCGTCAAGACCGATGGTGTCACGGTCGAGAGAGACCTTTACTGTTAATTCATCAGCTGCCTGGGAGGCAACAGTAGCTACCACAAACAGTATCCACACTGCAATTATGCCATCTATGCCGCGCCTTACCATCATTTTACACCTTACTACCAATCCTTGCCGGTATAATTTCCTGCTTTTACGTTGCGCTTTATCTTTTTCTGGATGTCCTGTTCGTCATCGCGGAGCGCATTGAGAATTCGCTCGGCATCTTCTTTAGACGTCACCTTTTGCTGCTGCTTTTCCTGTTGCTGCTGTTGTTGGTCTTGGTTTTGTTGTTGCTGCTGTTGCTGATCTTGGTTCTGCTGTTGCTGTTGTTGGTCCTGTTTCTGTTGTTGTTGTTTTTGCTGCTGTTGCTGCTTTTGCTTTTGTTGCTGGGGTTTCATTTGTTCTTTCAGCATTTTCCGGGCCAGTTCAAGGTTGTACTTGGCATCCATATCCTCCGAGTCGATATTGAGGGCATCTTCATAGCTTTTAATGGCGTTTTGGTAATCCTGCATCCTGAAGTAAGTGTTGCCGAAATTATAATGAGCCTTTGCTTCCAGGTTGATATCACTGGTGTTCAGAGCCTTCGAATACTTGTCAACTGCCTCTTCATAGTTCCCATCCTTGTGCAAAGCCCCCGCAATATCATACTGAAGTTCAGGAGATTCCGGCAGGTTAGTTTCAGCGCTGTGGTAAAACTCCAGGGCCTTTTTGTAATCCCCCGTTTTGAATGCTTCGTTCCCCTTTTTTACCAGGCTGATATGGTCCTCGCCGCAAACGTTGGTTGCTATAAGCACAAACATCATCAGTACTATAAGGCCGACTTGGGTCAGGAGATTCACGTGGCTGCGACAGAAATGGCTTGCCACTTCCAATCCGTCATTCCCGCAAAAGCGGGAATCCACCTTCCCCACACTAGTTGAAACAACAATGGATTCTTGCTTCCG
>CAZYRH010000120.1:0-6921 GCA_964650395.1 uncultured Ignavibacteriales bacterium | reverse complement strand
TCGCCCACTTTCCTGGTTGATACACCCCGAAGAAACATCGCCCGGATCGTCTGCTCCAGGGAACCATCCACTCGCTGGTAACGGGCAAAAAGATCAGGCCGGTACTGACCCTCACGATCCCGCGGCACTTTCAAGTCCAGCATTCCCACCGAGGTCAACAAACTCCGCTGTCGATACCCATTGCGATGGCCGCGACGCTGACAGTTGCGCTGGTAACGACCGGCATTGATGAAACCATCGAAATCAACGGCCAACACCTTGTCGTACACTCGCTTGGCCACATACCGGCAACCCTGGTCAAAGTGCATCTGAAACATATCCTTGACCTCGAACATTGAGATCGCTACGTTGTGCCTGTCAAAATTCAGTTCTCTGTAAGGCATGAGGTGTCTCCTTCTGTAAGTCGCTAAAAACCAAAGGATACACCTTCTGCCTTTTAAACACTTCTAAAGATATTACCGTTATGTGCCAAGTTTTACAGGGGCGCTACTTGAGCAGAAGCATCTTCCTGCTTGATGTATGCTTCTCGGTCACCAGACAATAGAAATAAACACCACTTGAAACGAGTCGGTTTTCGCGATCACGCCCATCCCAGCTCAGAGTTACGTTGCCGGGAGCGTTTACACCCGAGAATTCAGTAACAATCTGACCGTTCATGTTGATGATTTCGAGACGCCATCCGGTTCTTTCAGACAGGTAGAATTCAATGCTCGTTGAGGGATTGAATGGATTGGGGTAATTCTGCCTCAAGCTTGCCTTAGAGGGAAGGTTGTCCTCGTTGAGCTGAGTTTCAACAACGTCCGTGGGAACTTCAATTTTGCCGCTGTAAAAACGAATGGATCGTACTACCTCGGACCCTTCATGGGATACGGGATCAAAGCAGAGCGAATCCGGTCCGGCAAAAGACGGCAAAGGATTGCCTTCATCCGGGACATCCTCACCATCGGCATCAAAAACCTGCAACGCCAGAAGAGTCGTGTCATGGTCTTTCGTCCACATGATGTTGTCTTGACAAGTGGGCCAGTAAAAATCGACTGTGGTTGACGAGCCGTAAAGTGAAAAATCTTCGTTTTTTTTAAATTGCAATGTAATAGTTCGTTTACCTGAGACAAAGTATTCTATCCCCGCTGTGGGCACAGTATCAGCACCCACAATCCGCACGACCATATTCGGCGGCTCCGAGCGGTTTAGATAAGAAAATAGGTACTCGAAAAACCATACGCTGTCATCCTTCAACCCGTTGTCATAGACGATATCTAAGTGTAGTATGTTAGAATCATACGCAACAGCAAAGCTAAAGCCGTCAATGAAAAGGGTATCAAGGCTGTCCGGCCACGTTATCTCGATATCGATCTCAACGATTGAGCCTGGTATAGCGTCAGAGACATTGGTCAACGTTACTGTGATAGGGGCTTCCTCAAAAGCCTTGCTCTCCGTAGTCGGGCAAGAAATCGCCAGCAGCAGACACATCCCGGTCCCAATAGTTGATAAGTGAAAAGATGAGAACAATCTCCTTGTCATCGCCTTGATCATTTTGGTGACACTCATTTCAGTTTTAGAGCAAAGTAAACCTCCACCCTCTTTGGAATGTCAGTCTCCACCGAAAAGCCGAGTTGAAAAAGCCCACCAACTCGTGGTGGGCTCTATGTCTCAAGTAACTATTTGATAACCTTGAATGTATAGGGTCCTCCCCATTTCGGTCCTTCTGTTGGCCCCAGCGAAGCGGCAAACATCCATTTCCCACCAGGAGGGAAGAAAGACGAGTCAATAGTAATCATCCCGGCTTCGGGTACAATTATGTCAAGAGAGAGGACCTTGACCAGATCATGCGGCATATAATCTTTCTTGATGCATAACCCGCCAAATCCCAACAGCTCCGGCAGTTTCCCATCCCAGTTGCGCTCGACCACAAGAATCCCCGCAAAATCCCAGATCGATTTGTCTTCCCAGCCGTTGTATCCCTTGATATCACCGTTCTCGTTAAGGCCGTTGCCGCTGTCGGGAACATGAGTAATACTCTTGATCGCAGGTGACTTAATAGAAAATCCCAGCGAGAAACCGCTAAAGACCGTATCATTAGCGACGTAGATGTCAACCGATACTTCCTTGCCGGCTTGGATAGTGCTGTCGTTAACCGCACCGGGGCCGGAAATCTTCATACTCACTGAGGTAGCCGTTGAAAAACTCACCCCGACTACGAGAAAAACGACTGCCAAACACCACACCTTTACTGCATTCATACAATACTCCTTTAATCTAAAAACATGCCATTTACTATTTGTTTACGGACCTTCTTGAACCTTTAGCATATCATCTTGCCTGACCGTTGTCAAATGGAATTTCAATGCCTCCGACACCCCATAACCAAGCCATCGTCGGTAGGCTTCTAGACCTGGTCAACGATTTCAGGATTCCATCACCGTTTGATTTCTGTTTCCCGCAAATACCGGGCTGATTCTTCCGGAGCTAAGGTATTTATGTAAATGCCCGAGCCCATCTCAAACCCGGCCCGAATTGTTACCCTTGGTACAATGACGATATACCAATGCAGGTGCCGTGTGTTTTCATCTCCTATCGGCGATGACCGGATAATGTAATTATAGTCGGGGTCGTTCAATGAATAATGCAGCTTGCCCAGGATTTCACGGAGCAGCCACGCCAGTTCGACAATCTCTTCGTCATCAATCAAAGTGAAACTGGCCATGTGCTTTTTGGGGTAAATCCTACATTCAAACGGCGATCGAGAGGCGAAGGGGCAAAAGGCCACAAAGTTATCAGAGTCCATTACAATTCGTTCGCCCTGACGGAGTTCTTCCGCAACCATGTCACAGTAGACACAGCTTCCGTGCCCGTCGTAATAAAGCACCGCCTGCTCCATAGGATAGCGCACGTGCGGGGGAACAATCGGTGTGGCGATTATCTGCGAGTGGGGATGCTCCAGCGATGTCCCTGCTTGCGAGCCACGGTTGCGAAATATCGTCACCAGATTGATTCTCTCGTTTTTGCTGATTTCAACCTGGCGCTGCCGATAGGCGCGCAGGATGTTGGTTACTTCGTCAAGCTCCATGAGAGCAATGTTCTGATCGTGTCTCGGATGTTCAATAACTACTTCTGCAATTCCGAATCCTTTGGCGGCCAGAAAGGAACCGACCCAGCTCCGTGTAGCAGTCAAGTGGGGCTGCAAAGCGGCATACTTGTTCGGCACAACGCGCACCTGCCAGTTACTCTGTTGTGGCAGCACCAGCACCGGCTCCGTGGTCTGATCCTCATTGCCGGGGCAAAAAGGGCAGTCATTACGATAAGGTGGCGGCGGCTTCCGCTTTGGATGACCCTTTATCAAGTCCTGCGGTCTCTTCCCGCGTTCAGGGGCCAGAATGACCCACTCTTTCGTCGCCTTATTTTGTCGAAATTCCGACATAATCTCCATTGTAGGGCAGGTCTCCCTGAGACCTGCCTATTTCCGGCAGGAGTCAGAGACTCCTGCCCCACGGTTCGTCACATCATAATAATTTCATATTGTCTATCAGTCTAACCCCATGTACCTTCACCGCCAGTGAACAGACAGTATTTTTGACAACTCTTTTAAGCGGGCTCAGGGTTTGAAAGTCGGTGAATGCGATATAATCTATCCCGGCTGTGGGACAGGTACTTCTTATCACTGCTTTCATCTCCCTTTCTATCTTTTTCGCATCAACAATGCCGCTTTGTACCATCGCCTTGGCGGTGCGGAGAGCGTAGTAGAGGCAGAGGGCTTCGGCCCTTTCTTGCAGACCAAGGTATTTATTGCGTGTGGACATCGCTAAACCGTCTCTCTCGCGAACGGTCGGAGCAATTATGAACTTGATCGGGTAGCCAAGATCGTCCGTCATCCTCTTCAGCACAATTGCCTGCTGGTAATCTTTCATGCCGAAGATGGCCACATCCGGGCGGCAAATGTTAAACAGCTTGGCTACTATTGTAGTGACACCGCGAAAGTGGGCGGGTCGAGAGACCCCTTCGAGCTGGCTTGCCAGCTTTTCAACCGTTACGTACGTCTGGAAATCAAGTGGGTAGATGTCGTCTGCCTTAGGAATGAACACAATGTCACTCCCTGCAGCCTTGATCTTCTTGATGTCACCTTTTTCGTCGCGGGGATAGCGAGCGAAATCCTCATGCGGCGAGAACTGCGTCGGGTTGACAAAGATGCTGGTGACAACAACGTCGGCCGCCTTTTTAGCTCGCCGAATCAGCGACAGATGCCCCTCATGCAAATACCCCATCGTGGGCACGAGAGCGATAGTCTTACCTTCCCGCGCCAGCCTGCGAGCGGTGGCCTGCATTTTCTTAATGGAGCGGATTATCCCCATGGTGATTTAGATAGTACTTAGTATACCGTCTCGTCAGCTTTGTTCTTCTGAGCTTATTCCCTGCTCGCTTTCCTCCACCGGCGGATTGACGTGCTCCTCTTCGAAAAAGAGGGGAGATTCGTCGGGGATTTTGTAAGAGTCCTTGTGATAGCGGATTGCTACATACCCCCGCGCCTGAGCGGTAGCGATAATTGCCAGCATATAGCCGATAATCGACACAAATATCAGAAATAGCATGAAAGCCATGACATGGCCCGCCACCTCGTTGCCGCCACCGCGCATCCAGGCCGAAACTGAAAACGACCAATCAATACCGGGGAAGACATTACATGTCTCTTTTACAAGTGGAGAATTGGCCGGCAAATGCGACATGCCGGATTTCAAAATCCTCCACACCTTGTCGCCGGCGCCCAGTGAAGCAGAATAGGTCAAAAACTGCACTGCCCGGTAACAGAAATAGGCATACACGAATCCGCATACCTTGGCCGCCGCCAGCGCGTAGAGGGTATACAAAAGCCAGCGTACCGGCTGGCGGATGATGGCCGAGAAGGTTTCAAGAATAGCCGCGAAGGTCTCGCCATGGCGCTCCGCCGCTGCCACCGCTGGAAGGAGAATCACCGAGACAACCATCACAAAAATGATGAACACCGTAAACAGTGCGATAATGAAGTTGGGAATGACAAAAAACAGCGCATAGACCCACTCACCGAGATATGGAATACGCGTAATCAATCCCAGCAGCAAAACCAGAAGAACAATGAAAACGATAAACAAGGCTACTGCCAGTTCCGATAGAAAAAGCTGCGTGAATCGCTGGAGGCTGAACTTGATCGCTCCTCCCACTGAGAAAAAGCGGTTGCCGCGCATTTCCTCGATATTTATCGCCGAGACTCCAAAAAAGCCGAGCATGAGAAGCAGCACTGCTGCAACTATTCCAAGCGCGTAGAGCACCTGAGCCACCCAGCTTGAAAATGTCAGGCTCGTCAGCGGCACCAGTCCGTAAACCGAGTAAAACGAAGCGAGCCTCTCACCGTCAACGGCCACTGCGAGGTAGGCAAACAGGTCATATATAAGTAGCCCGCCACATAAAAAGACGGTCATAACAAAGATTTTCTTGGCCGACAGCGCCTTGGCCGGAGCAAGCAGCACGTCGCGAAAATCAAAATGAGGTGAAGCTTCCATGCACAGAATTTTGCCTCATTTTAATGTCAAGTCAAGGTTTTATTGGCAGTGAAACCGGTCTTAAACACATAGAGACAGCTCCCCCATTGGATTATTGAAAGACACTCAATGCTTCAGATGTGAAATTCTAAAATGTCACCATCGCTAAGCTGAAAGTCGCGCTGGACGCGTTGGCCGTCAAATTTACCCTGTCCCCAGATTTTAGCGAATTTCAGCTTGTGGGCAAAGTCCTTGTGAAGCGTGACCGCTGCATCTTCAACGGTGCCGCCAATCGGAAGGATGACAGGGTCGGAGAAGTCTGCTTCCTTGCCGACCGGTTTGGTATATACCCGCATGATACCTAAGTTGTCGAAAACAGCCTTTTTGAAGGCAGCTAGGCTATTGTCATCCAGAATGGAGGTAGCCACCATGCTGAAGCCGGGGAAGAGAGACGCCAACCGGGCGCGCTTTTCTCCAGACTCGTCTTCGTAATCCTTGTGGGCGCAGATAAGTGTTCTCTTATATGAGAACCGGGGATCATCTGGCTGCTCAGTGGCTTCAGGTTTCAGGATAATCCGTTTCTCTTCAAGTTTTTGCACAACAAACTTCACATCGTCAAGCATTGAATGGGCAGCCAGATCGCACACCAATACCACCAGGTCAGCATTCCGAATTAACCCTGATAGGTAATTCTCGTACGCTTCAGGTGAAATCGGGGGAGTGTCGATGAGCTGGAATTGCACCCTCTCAAACGTCATCATGCCGGTAACCGGCTCGCGAGTGGAGTAGGGGTAATCGCCCACCACCGGCTTGGCATTGGTAAGCGCTTCCAGAAGTGACGATTTGCCGCTGTTAGGCGGCCCAATGAGAATAACCTGCCCGGCACCCTCCTTCTCGATATGGTCGTGCGCCGCCGCCTGTCGTACGCCATGAGCCGTTGTGCTCTGATCAAGCTGTTTTTTGAGCTTGGATATCTTGGCCTTCATGTCAGCCTGGAGCTTGTCGGTCCCCTTGTGCTTGGGCATCATGGCCAGAAGCTCTTGGGCCAGACGAAGTTTCTCCCGCGGGTCCTTCTCGGCGCGGAACTCCCGCTCCAGCTCGTAGTATTGCGGCGGTAGATTAGCCGGCATAATCAATAATTAACGCAAAGAAGGCAGGATTTTCAAGTAGTCGCTCAGGCGCGATTAACAAAGCAGGTCAGCAGCCTTGCGAGGCTGTGACAAAAGATAGAAACCGCACCTCGCGTAAAGCGGGGGCTTGTCTCCCGCCTAAACGTGGCGACGCCACCGGCGGACGTAAAGCCCGCCGCTACGCGGAGTTGCAGCACGAGTAGGTCAGGAGGCTTGTCCTCCTGACGAAAGAGATTTACGATCTAACGAGCATATTTGCTCACTATTGACGCAATACAGTCACA
>CAZYRH010000119.1:0-7037 GCA_964650395.1 uncultured Ignavibacteriales bacterium | reverse complement strand
CTCGGTTGGTTGTGCCTGAGACCCTTCATTAGGTAGTACCCGAATATCCAAAAGAGAATCCGCCGATGGAACCGCCTGTTGCTGTTGTTGTTGCTGCTGTTGCAGCATCTTTTCACGTTCTTTCTGCGCTTCTTTGGTGACCACCGACTTTGCGGGGGTACTACTGCCGGTGGTTCTGGTGCGAGTAGTGGAGGACATGTATGCCAGAGCGGCGCAGTTGAGCATAAACAACACTGCCAGTACTGTGGTTGACTTGGACAGAAAAGATGCCGCCCCGCGTCCACCAAAGACTGCGCCCGAAATACTACCGCCGAAAGCCGTACCGGCAAGCCCTTCTCCTTTACTGGACTGCATTAACACGACCAGAATCAGAGAGATACTAACTATCACATGGAATATTACCCAAGCAGCAAACAAAAGTCATACCTCCATTTATACCGCGCTTATTATTTGACTAAATTCAGCCGCCTTCAATGATGCTCCCCCGACCAGGGCGCCATCAATGTCAGGCTGGCTCAACAAACCTGCCGCATTATCCGGTTTTACCGATCCGCCATACAATACGGGAAGCGTCTCGGCGACCTCTTTATCAACCTCGGCCACTTTTTCCCTTATGAACCTGTGAACCGCCTGAGCCATTTCGGGGGTAGCCGTTTTTCCCGTTCCTATTGCCCAGACCGGTTCGTAAGCCATTACCGTTTTAGCAATCAAGTCGGACGACAAACCTGCCAGCGCACCGTCAACCTGCTGACTGACCACCTGTTCGGTCTGTCCTTTCTCTCTGTGCTGAAGGGTCTCGCCAACGCAGATGATTGGTATCAAACCCGCCGCATGAGCTGTTATCGCTTTAGCGTTTACCAACCGGTCGTTTTCGGCATGGTATCGCCGTCTTTCCGAGTGCCCCAAAATAACATATTGTACCCCCAGAGTCAAGAGCATGTCCGCCGCTACCTCCCCTGTATAAGCTCCCCTCTGATGCTCTGACATATTCTGAGCTCCGAGAGCTATCTGGCTGCCTTGCAATAACTTGTCGGCCACATACAATGATGTAAACGGTGGGCAGATGACAACTATTGTTTTTTCATTCTTGGAGCTGCTCTCCAGAAGGTCTTTAATGAGCCTTTCCGTCTCAGCAATGGTGCCGTTCATTTTCCAGTTGCCGGCAATGATCTTCTGGCGCATATCAAACAGCTTCAACCTTAGAAAGATTCGTCAGCGCTTCGACACCGGGCAGCCTTTTCCCCTCCAGAAACTCCAGCGAGGCTCCTCCGCCGGTTGATATATGGGTTAACCTGTCTTCGAGACCGGCTTTAGCCACAGCCGCTGCTGAATCGCCACCTCCAACAACGGTGGTAGCTCCTTCGTCAGTCAATTCACTCAGAACCCTGGCCACTGCGAAGGTTCCTTCTGCAAACGGCTGGTGCTCAAACACGCCCATGGGGCCATTCCAGATTATTGTCTGGGCATCGGCCAGAACCTGGGAAAAGAGTTTGATTGTAGCCGGACCGATATCAAGTCCCTTCATGCCGTCCGGGATTTTGTCAATTGGAACAACCATCGTCTCAGCGCGGTCAGAGATTTCCGAAGCCACTACTACATCGACGGGGAAGATGATCCTGGCCTGTGAATTCTCCACTTGCTGGAGAATCTCCTTGGCTAAGGCTACTTTGTCTTCCTCCACTAATGAGTCGCCTACGGGGTAACCTTTGGCCCGTGAAAAGGTGAAGACCATGCCGCCGCCGATAAGCAGCAGGTCGACTTTCTCGACAAGATTTGAGATGACATCGATTTTTCCCGATATCTTGGCACCGCCTAAAATAGCGGCAAACGGCCGCCTGGGGTTTGACAACGCCTCACCCAGGTACTTCAGTTCTTTTTCCATCAAGAAACCGGCCACTGCCTGGTTGAAGTAACGGGTGATTCCTTCCGTTGAGGCGTGGGCACGGTGAGCAGACCCAAAGGCGTCATTCACATATATGTCGGCCAGCTCGGCCAGCCTTCCGGCAAACTCGGGATCGTTTTTCTCTTCCTGGGGATGGAAACGCAGATTTTCCAACAGCAGACAGTTACCGTCGTTCATCTTGCCGACCAGGTTGGCTGCCTCCGGGCCAACACAATCCTCGGCAAACTTCACCTCGGTATCCAGAAGTACTGAAAGACGCTTTGCTACCGGTCTCAACGAGAGCTCCGGGACAGGTTTTCCCTTAGGTCGGCCGAGGTGGGAGCAAGCGATGACCATGCCGCCATCGTTTAGAATCTTCTCTATGGTCGGCAGGGCAGCGCGTATGCGGCGATCATCAGTGATGTGCTGCTGTGAGTCGAGCGGCACGTTGAAATCAACCCGCAAGAGGACCCTGCGACCACGGAAGTTTATGTCGGAAACTGTTACTTTGTTCATACCATTTCCCATTGCTTGAGTCTCTATAACATCATCAACATCATATCCACCATACGACAGGAAAATCCCCATTCGTTGTCATACCAGCTAAACACTTTGGCCAGACTACCCTGGACTGACGTCATCCGACTATCGAGGATAGACCCATGTGGATTACCAATGACGTCGCATGAGACTATTGGATCTTCGCAGTACTCAAGGGACTTGACCAGGGGTCCTTTGGCAGCCGCTTGCTTGAAAGCAGCGTTGATCTGTTCCACGGTAACTTCTTTTTCCAAGACAGCAGTGAGATCAACGAGAGATCCGTTCGGCGTCGGTACACGGATTGCAACACCGTCCATTTTTCCTTTTAATTCGGGAATAACCTCGGAGATCGCCTTGGCTGCGCCGGTTGTCGTTGGAATCATTGAAAGTGCCGCTGAGCGCGCCCGGCGAAGGTCAGTATGAGGGGAATCCATGAGACGCTGGTCCGCGGTGTAGGAGTGAATGGTAGTCATGAAACCCTTGACAATGCCGAAGTTGTCCATCAGGACCTTGACCACTGGTGCCAGACAGTTAGTCGTGCAGGAACCGATGCAGATAACGTGGTGTTTGTCCTTGTCATATTTATCGGTGTTGATACCGGGAATGAAAGTACCGTCGTGGCCTTTGGCTGGCGCCGAAATGAGGACTTTTTTCGCCCCCGCTTCGATATGCTTTTGGGCGTCTTCTTTCTTACGGAAAAGACCGGTGCATTCCAGCACAATGTCGGCCCCAAGTTCTTTCCAGGGCAGTTTGGCCGGATCCCGTTGGGCCATGATCGGGATTTTCTTACCGCTGACAACCAAGTTATTGTCCTCAGCACGCACCTCACCAGGGAATTGCCCGTGAATCGAGTCGTACTTCAGCAGATGGGCCAGCGTACCGGCGTCGGTAATATCGTTAATGCCGACAAATTTGATTTTTGTATCCTGGGCTGCTTTGAACACCAGCCGCCCGATTCTTCCAAACCCGTTAATGCCTACTTTCACTTATGCCTCCATGCTATACAAGGGTTATCATTTCTTAGGTAAATAAAGGTATTTAACTCCGATTGTAAAGACAATTGCATCATAGTTGCGGATTGTTTGTAACCCTTTTGAAAAATTAATTGGCATATATTTCACATTTGTTTCCAGGCCGACAGAGGTGCTAATTGGCCAGTCAATGCCTCCCCCAAGGACATAGCTGAAATTAGTGCCCGACTGTTCATTGAGATCGAAGAAATATGGGTCACTGGAACGGGTAAACTCCACGCTCCGGTGGCCGTAGTAAATCCCACCGCCGACGACAAGATAAGGATGCAATCGAGGGGTTAAGGAGAAAAAAGGATAGAGCTTCAACTGGAGCAGGATCGGATGAACCAGCACGTGTCCGATATTGGTTGCATTCCCTTCGATAAAGGTTACCGACCCTCTATTGACAATGCCCAAAGAGAGTTCCACCATAGCCGACGCGTGCAGCCGATAGGCGAAGAACCCTTCAAAGTAGAAGTTGGCATCTTTAAAATTCGTTTCAAACGTACCTAAAGGGTCCTCTTGGGGGGGATTGCCACCCTGGTTCTCCCAGACACCAAGGCGGATGCCGACCTGATGCATGCTGTCGAACACCAAATGCTTGTCGATGTTGGCGTCCTCTGCCTGAGTACTGCCCAGGCTCGCCAGGCCAACAATAATACATGCAAGTACCAATTGCTTACCCAAAGAAGACCTCGGCAATTTCGTAGAATTCCCGGTCAATCGTTTTGACCTCTTTCATTGCTTCCGTCAAGGGAGTAGCGACAATCTGCGTGCCGCGAAGTGCGACCATCTTGCCGAAATCTCCCTGGTGAACAAGATCGATGGCGTGAATCCCATAGCGTGTAGCCAGTACCCGGTCGAAAGCCGATGGGGTTCCTCCTCTTTGGATATGGCCGAGAATCACGGTACGACAGTCGTAGCCGGTTTTCTCGCGAATGGTTTCCGAGAGGACATGGGCAATACCGCCCAATTTGATGTGACCAAACTCATCCTTTTCATGATCGAACGTTACTACTTTTGCTTTCCCACTCTCATTCTTGAGCGTGGCGCCTTCAGCCACAACAATGACTGAATACTGCTCGCCGCGGGCGTGGCGTTTGACTATTTTACTGATGACCTCTTCAGCGTCAATCGGGAACTCCGGCACCAGAATCACGTGGGCTCCACCGGCAATGCCGGCTTTGACGGCTATCCACCCGGAGTGGCGTCCCATCACTTCCACCACAATTACACGATTGTGTGATTCCGCGGTCGAACGGACTCTGTCGATAGCTTCGGTAGCACAGCTCACGGCGGTATCGTAGCCAAAAGTCTGGTCGGTACCGGAGACGTCATTATCAATTGTTTTGGGGATCCCGATCACCTTGACACCTTCCTGGTAGAGCTTGTCAGCAACACTGAGTGTGTCTTCGCCCCCGACGGCAATGACGGCGTCGAGTTTATACTTCTCAACACTCTTTTTGATTGATGCTATGCCATCCCGGCGTTTGAATGGGTTGGTACGGCTGGTCTTCAAAATGGTACCACCCAGATTCAATATGTTGACAACGTCATCTATTAACAGAGGGGCAACTCTACCACCTTCTAAAAGCCCCTTCCAACCTTCATAGATACCGTAGATATTATCTTGGTAGTGCGAAATACCTTTATAGACAACAGCTCTGATAACGGCATTCAATCCGGGGCAGTCTCCGCCGCCGGTCAGCATTCCTACTTTCATATCTTTTCCACCTCACCTGAAGCCATCTAATAATAGCGCCCCAATATACCTATAGCCTCTTGACAGTCAACTTTCTTATGTCATCCAAAGGGGTTACCCTCCTTTGGCTAGCGTCCTGTCAGTTTGAGCACTAATCTTACTTTCTTACTTATCGGTATCGTAGAAAATCAGTCTACTATTACCGTAGTCAAACAGGACCTTGAAATTTTCCAGTATTAAGTTACCTATGTTTCCGGCCAGTTGATCGGAGCCAGTCAACCCGGAAGATGAGTCAGGCAAAATCACCCGCAGCGATTGGATAAGAATATCCCCTATCTGGAAAGTGGCGGCAAAGGCGTTTTTGCCGGCCAGATCGCCACCGATTCCACTAAATGTGCTGGGGTTGTCACGAATATCATCAAGCTCTCTGTCGAGGTTGTGAAGTTTCGCAAATTTGTGGTGTATGATCAACCCGAAAGCATTACCGAGGTCAATGAGGAAATCCCCAGGGATGCCATTAAGCTCGCCGCACACAGTGGGAACCTGCATAGTGAGATGAAAACCTACCTCGACGCCACCCTCCAGTGGCTCAAAATGATTGGGATTGTAGACAACCAGCGTGGATTCTTGATAGTTAATCATTACCGGGAAGCGGGAGAGGAAATCATATCCCAAAAGACCCCCGAAATCTTCCCCGTCAATTCCTTTTCGCCCCAGCAGTGACAGATCAAGGCTTCCGGCCATCTGATTGTAAAGAGTGAGCTGACCGATAGCTATTGAATCCGTCTTCACCATTTCCACATTCTCGAACCCGCTTATTCCGCGCGCCGGTAAACTACCGACTACCGGCAGATTCAGCTCGTCAGCGACTGGTTTATGGTATATGTTGGCCGAGGCGCCCGAATCGAGAATAAACCAGGCCTTTTTCCTGCCGTTGATTGTGGCCGGCAGTTTGATATGACCAGCTTTGTATTGAAACGGTATTTCCACGTACTGTTTTCCTGTCGGAAAGTAGTAGTCAGTAACTTTGCCTGTAGGAATACTAAAGACAGATGTATCGATTCGGGCATTTAGTTCGACCGTGTCAACTTCGAATTCAGAAGAGAGCGGAATGCCTTCGGCGGTCGCTTTTGAATAGAATGGAACCAGAATCCCTGAAACTTTCTTGTATTTGTCAATATATGTCAGGGTGTTGATGTTGTCCATGCGGCTGACCATGAGTTTTTTCAAGCTAGTTCGATAATCATAGTAAGCCAGCACCGTGTCTGTGTTTAATGGGTAGAAGGCAACCTCGTGATAGGTTTGTCCATCCTTGACGGTTTTGCCCTGATATTCTCTGTCACCGCTCAATCGGTCTGGCAAAAGGTAGGCAAACGATTCAAAGTATACGTTCTTCAGCATTTCCCGCTTCTCGAATCCTTCCAACTTGGATATTTGACCATTTTGATCTATTTGCCAGGCAGTTTGACCGTCGTATGCCTGAACAAGACTAAAATCCTCAAAGGTCACTTTAATATAAAACAAAGTAGGAGGTACGAAGTATTCCATAAATCGTCCCTGATGACCATTCAAAATGATCACTCCTTCGGCACGGTATGAGGTTAGGTGTTGTAAGCTGTCATAAGCTTCATGTCCTCCAATCGATGCAATGAGTAGAGAGTCGAGATTGAAAGCGTATAAAGGGGTAGCTATAATTGTAAGGCACGCGAGTGTAAGAAGCTTCTTCATATTCATAACCAATACCTGTTATACATTATTAGTTCTAAAACACTCCTTTCGCTAAGAGGCTGTGTCATAAACATGAATGTTAACCACATAAGCTCCATAAACTGTCTTTGCGAGGAGCGAAGCGACGTGGCAATCTCTTGTTACGGAAGCAATTGCACCACTGAGATCGCCACGC
>CAZYRH010000118.1:0-7258 GCA_964650395.1 uncultured Ignavibacteriales bacterium | reverse complement strand
AGGATGTTGCCCGGATCTCCAGGCCCGTACAACACGCCGGGGCGGGAGATAATCAACCGGCGATCCGGTTTGACCCGCCGCCACATCTCATGAATCAGCTCGGCCGGATATTTTGAGCCGCCATACGGAGTCGACGGCTGGATGGGTGCATTTTCAGTTGTTGGGCCCGTGGTTGGACCGTACACGGAAATGCTGCTGGTAAAGTAGATGTTGTTGCAGCCAACCGCCTCTGCGTAGATGCATACGTTCCGGGCTCCGGCCAGATTGGTTTCAAAATACTCTTCTCGTCTATGACCCGGCTCGCGGTGAATAGCCGCCAGGTTAAAAACCCATTCCGGGCGGGCATCGACCAGATGAGTCGGAATCGGTTGCCGAACGTCAGTCAACGAGGTGACGATGCCGTCTTCTCCGGCCAGGCTGCTGGGTCTGATATCGGCCAGATGGACGCGAGTGAATCGGCCGATCTTAAGAAAGTGTCTGGCAAGATGTGTCCCGATAAACCCGGCACCGCCAAATATAACACATGTACTCATGCTATTACCCCCTTCTGGTTGGAACAAATAGCAGCAACAGTAGCTATGCCTTTGTCGCTCGCACAGATCCCAACCTCATTTCCTTCTTTTTGCAAGTTTGCAAACTCACACTTTCACTTTATCTTTAGATTGCAAGACTTGCTCCCCTCTAACTCGTCTGATTAGACTCAGCATGCGCCTCGACCTGGGAAATGCCTCTGAAAAGTCACGGCGCAGTGTCTGATACGATTCTCGATTGTTGCCGCCCGTCCGCTGCCGCCAGAGGTCAGAGAACATAATCGCTATGACCACTAACATGAAGGAGATCACTCCCGCGAAGAAAATGGTGATAACTCGTTTAGGGCCGGACTTGATGGTCGGAAGTGAAGGCATATCAAGTACGCGTACTATGGGAATGTCCTTCTGCGCGTCAAACTTAGCCGTTTCGAGCTGTTTCTTAAGAAACAGGTAAGCAATGGATCTTATCTCCTGGTTGCGCTCTAACCGCAAAAGATCACGCAGGATCACGGCATTGGTGCTGTTCGCCCAATTGCTGTTGGTCTCGCGAAATTCTTTTATCTTTTCTTCTGCCTGTTCCAAATCTTTACTGGCCTCCACCAACCGTTTTTCAAGGTAGCGCTGATTTTCCTTAGCTGATGACTTACGAGTGAAACGGTTGTAGTTCTCAAGCTGCCTTAAGTACTCTGACAGCATAGCCCGAGACAGCTCAGGATATTTAGTCTCAACCGATATGTATATCTCACGTGTGCGCTTGTTCGACTTAACCATCATAGCGTCTCCTAAGCATTTACGCAGCTTGTTGGGATCATCTTCGTCGAAGTACTCGGAAGGCACGACCCGTATGGGCTTCCCCTTGATATTGACGTTATAAATCTGGCTGAGTACAGAGTCCTTGATCAAATTCGACTCCAAAATGAGCGGATACAAGACCGATGAGTTTTCGTTCAACTTGCTGGTAGCCTCACTAACTCCTATCATTTCTCCGATCGCTGACATCTTATCAGTGGTCCCAGAGGGAAGGACAGTTGCTTTTGACTGGTACACATTTGGTATGATAAACATTATCAGCGCGGCGAGAAACATCACTGGAATGACGACGCCAAAGATCCATCTCCGCTTTCGGATGAGCAATTGTCCCAACTCGAAAAAGTTAACCTCAAATTGGTACTCCGATCCACCGTCCGGCGCGCCAACGTCATTGCCCGTCCTCTTCGGACGCCCGTTAGTTCCGTTTTTCATTCTAGTCCTTCCATATTTAACTGTCACAAGCGCAATCAAATTCCTTGCCGAATTACCGGTGCCAAACGAGCGTCGTAATGCCCTATATCCCAATACATTACAAAGTGAACAGAACATCCAGCAAGGGGCTGGAGGGTTATACTGGAATATGTTTCTCGAAGTGACATACAAACCTTTCCCAGTCATCACACCAACAGCTATGCGAGCCTAGCATCATGTGGAGAGCACCGAATGGTAAACTTCTTCCAGTTGCCGCACATGCAATTCCATCGTGACCGGCTTGCTCCAGTACTTATCATAGGCTGCCTTCCCAAGACGCAGTACCATTCCTGGATTTTCTTCCGATGACATGTTCCTGCCGCCTGTCGTGTCAGACCGTAACTCCGAACTGAACGATTATCTCTGAAAGTCGATCAATAATTTTGAATTTTCTTTTCCCCCAGATTATTAATAGTATTGGTCATAGATTTGTTTCCACCAATACAAATACTGTATAAGATTATTGAAAGAATTAGATAAAAGTACATGTTTACAGGAAACCGCTGCATAAATGCTGTAAGATTTGCTGTGATAATCATGACAATTATTATAAAGAATAGTCCTGAATAGTAAATGCTTTGATGCCATATATCAATATGTCCCTTCAAATGTTTAAATTTTTTAAACCCCAAATAGGTCGTTAAAAAAGGAGGTGTGACATATAATACAAGAGCAAATAATCCATTGTTTATAAATATATTGTAATATTGATTGTCAAATGTTTTGTATTCTTCTAAAGACAGAACCCCAGCTAACCAATTTTCAACATTTTTGAATTCCTCCAATACATAATAAAATTGCTCAATTCTCCCTGTATATGAAGTTGAAATAGGAGATTCTAGTTTAAAATACCATGTAGTAATTATAACATCTAAATATTCTTCAGTAAAAAATAGAATTACAATTAAAATAGTGAAGAAACCAAGAGCAGTAAAAAAAGCTCTATAATTTCTAAAATAGAATGCCATTAATAATAATGCCATAACAAATGATATATATGATTGAAATGAGAGCGTTAATACTAATGCTGTTGTAAATAATAAGAGAGTCAACCCCAAATACAGTTTTTTCTTATACTCAGATTTTTGTAATAACATATACCATACTATTAAAGATGGTATCAAAAGAAAAACACCAAATGTATTAGGATTGCCCATAAGAGAAAACACTCTTACCCCTCCCCAAAGGTAAAATTTATCCATAAATAAATAAGTGATAATGCCAAAAACACTTAACAAAATCCCCATCCACACAAAGATTTTTGCCAATATTGAAGCTGGGTTCGTTTTTGATATTTGACATACATAGAAATAAATCGGGATTATTAAAATGTATATCATTAGATTTCTAGCATTGTGCTGAGTGAATTCAAACAAACTCGTGTGGATTGCTCCCAAAAGCATTACGATTAACAACAAGGAATAGTCAAATACAATAAGCATACTTAGTGTTTTTTCAGAATAACCGAGTTTAATTTCTGAAATAGATTTTGATATCAGAAATACAAAAAAAGTCAACAGAAACAATATGTCCCTTGAAATTAGTATATAAGTCGGGGCCGTTGGCTGGTCAGGTGTTTCCCACTCATAAAAATAAGGGTACCAATGAAATACGAATGAATATAAAATAAAGATAAAGAATGCAATTCTCATATTTTCTTTACTTATTATGTTACCTTTATATATCTGACAAATTGAGAACTCAATGGGTAAAACAACAATCCAATAATAACCATTGAAACCCAGTAGAAATTTATGATATTGGTCAAACTTAAGAATGGACGACGGTACATCAAAACTGTCAAGATTACAAGAACAAGCAGTTGTGGCCAGTATTCTAAAATCAAGAGAACCTCTTAAATACTTTTTACCTGATTATCTGATGTACAAGTTGTTACATCAATTTTCTCTATGAATTTACTCAGAGCAAAATGCACATTTTTGATGTTATCAGCAGCAGTAACGACTTCTTTCAGGTCCATTTTAGCAACATCAAAGAGACCATCAAACGACTGTCTGTTTATTGCTATAAGAAACATCAGGATGTTTTCTTCATTATTTCCCGGAAATAATCTTTTCTCTTCGTCTCTATAGACCAACAGTTTCTCTCTTAATTCATCAAAATTATTAATCGCTTCCACGCCATTTAAGGTTCTGTAGAAAACCTGTCCCAGAACAAAGACCGGTCGATTAAATAACGCCGCTTCCCATCCGACCGTGCTGGACAAAACAATAACTCCCAAAGAATTTCTAATAAGATCCGGAGTATATTCGTTCGGAGCAATCAGACGAACATTATGTATTGCCTTTATGGCATTATAAAACTTCGAAGTATGCCTTCCGAAAGCGCTAATATGTTCTTTTACATATAAAATAGTATCAAGGGGCAGAGCCTTTGAAATATTCTTGATAGTTTCAAGCTGATCCACATACCATTCTGACAGAATTAATGTAGATGCTTCCGGCTGAAGATGTAAAGGGAAAAGGAAATACTTATCATTTACATTCGATTTGTCGAATATCCTATCTGATTGTATGGCTAATATACGCGCCCGAAGAAGCTTAACAACATCACGCTTGACATACCACCATGGGGGCCGGGTGATATAATCTCCTTTTTCTTTTCCCCATCCGTCAATGATCCAATATCTCAATCTTTGTATAAACTCCTTAATAAAAATTAACTTTAACGAATGCGATTGTGTGGCGACTGTCATATAAAATGGTTTTTGTGCTTTTTCTCTAAATAGCCTCAGATAAGTTTGTGTTTTTTCATATTCCGATGTTTCATACTCTTTTGTTATTTGAAGAAGTTTATATTCTTCATCAACTAGATCCCAGCTGCCGCCGTTACCCAATGAAACAGTGAATTTCGGTATATGACCTCTAGTGGAATAAAGAGAAATATGAGGGATATTGTTTTTTTGGCAGACCGCCAGAGTGATCAAGTTGTAAAGAAACGCCACTCCGGTGGAAAAATAATAATCCGGTTTTTCAATTTTGAAAGCATCTTCAACCAACCTAAACGTATTAACGAACACAAAACGTTGATATTCACGTGGTTTGGTATTTAAATGTCTGTCTGCTATAAGATATGATGCCGGGGCATAGCGGCCATACTGTTTTTGTATCCGTTCAAACTCCGAACCAATGTCAATTTGACCGTTGTAAACAGCATCTATTTTATGTGTTGTATATTTACCCTTCCACCACTTGCTCCAGCGCTGGCCCATGGTAAGTCCAAACACTTGGTGGCCTTCTTTTTGAAAGTGCTCACCAACCTTTGAGAATATCGGGGCTTCATCACAAACAAAGTCAAATCCTATTTTCATACACTTATAGCTCCCGTCATATCTATTAACTTCATTAAATAAATGTTGCATGTCCTCAGAGCCTTTTATCTTGGCACGTAGTTCAAGTGGAATATTTTTGGCCAGTTTTGTGTTAGTCTTGATCTGTCGCCATAGATAAGCTCAAGGAGTTTATACCCCCTGATATTCTCGGCTGGAATATCAACGTACTTTTTGTTTATAAACAACAAGTTGTTTTTTCTGTAACGCTCCTGCAAGTAATGGAACAGCTTCTGGTTCACCACGATCCAGGAGATTGTATATCCATGCTTCTGGAGTTCCTCGGCTATGGTGTCGGAGAAGGACATCTTCACCTAGTTGGAAAGAAAGCAAATGTTATTTTCTGATGAACTCTGCATCCTTATGTACCAACTCCTCCCTTTGTTGTGAGTAATCTTCCCTTTTAATGAGGAATGCCACCTTAAAACCGACCAGGACTGCAAGAGCAGCCATTGTGGCAAAAGCGGCTCCATGCAGACCATAGCGGGGAACCAGCAGACCATTTGCCACGATGGCGACACCGAAAGCTACAATAGTGCTGACGATAATCTCTTTGTCCCGATGTTTCGCATACAAAGCATAGTGGGGAATATTCGAACAGGTCAACAGCACCGTAGAGCCCAACATGATCCAGAAAATTGTAAGATGCTCGGCGTAGATCGGCTTGCCGACCACCGCCAGAATTGGCTTAATTGCTGCCGCTACCGCGCAAACAAGCACGACTACCGCCCCGGTGACACCACAACCAAGTTTTCGCATTAGGAGGCGATACTCACCCAGCCTTCCCTGCTGGTAGGCGGCTATGATTTTAGGATAGAGAATCATAATGATGCCCGTGAAAACAAAGGTCTGTACAGCATTGGCAATCTGAGCAAAGAAAGTATAAATGCCAACTGTCGCTTCACCATAGTAATGTTGGAGGAAGTAGCGGTCAGCATACTGAATCCCCATCAGGGCAACAGTGGCGCAAAAAAAAGGAAGGGATATGCGGGCTCCGTTTTTAATCCAGCCCCAGTCGATCGATATTCGACTTACCTTTTGCCACGCCATCCCCCGCAAGTTATAGGCTGTAAGCCCCAAACTCGCCAGGATGCCTATCACCCACCCCGCCCAGATGATTGGTAAACTACGGGCATCGTCCAGAAAGATCCCCGCTGCTACCGCAACATACACCCACGCTCCACTGCGGAAAAACAACACGATATTGGCCATGCTGGAGCGCGATAGGGTAATCAATAGACGGCTTGCTTCCTGGGACAGGTGTTCCAGTACCAGGAGCAAATAAAACCAGCCGACATACTTCCACGAGATTAACCCGCTGGCGAAAACGACAAGGAGCAACGGTAGGACAATTATATACGTCAGGCCGTGAAAGACAAGCTGGTCTCGGATCAGAGGCACGCACTCGCTCTCTTTGTGAGCCAGAATTTCACGAGTATTATAGACGTAGAAGTCCATTCCAAGGAAATACAGGGAGATGGCAATCGTCACGGACATCAGCCCGAAGACACCGAGCTCTTCCGTAGAGAGGTAGCGGGCGATAAAGAGCAGGAGGACAAGCTTGCTCGATAGTGTCAGCCCCCGCAAGACAACATTTATGATACTGGTTTTCAGCACAGGCTTATCCGCTATCCAATCAGTTTCCAGCTCACGGGGGTGCCTTTTTCACGTCGTGAATGACGTGTTTTCCTAACTGGCGGTCATAGTACTTCTGGGGTAGGCCAAAACCAGGGTGAATGGCCAGTAGGTTATCGGGTGTGAATGTCCCCCCTGCCTGTATATTAGCAACCACGCAAAGGGGGTAACGAAACACCATGTTGTACAGATTATTAACATTAGCCAGAGCATGTAAGTCTGCTCTATAGAAGTGGTTTATCGCCAGTAAAGTCTTTTTTTGCGGGTCTACATTGAACACAAGGTTGTCTACATATCTCTTCGCTTGCCGCCGGTAGATTCGGCGTGTAACGTTCATAGGTAGAAACCATCTGATTACTCTTTTGAGTTTGCCCACCATTTTAATAATCCCTTTCAGGTTAGTAACCTGACCAATCTCAAGCTGCAGTGCCCCCCTTGCAAGATCACGGAATAGTTATCGCCC
>CAZYRH010000117.1:0-7274 GCA_964650395.1 uncultured Ignavibacteriales bacterium | reverse complement strand
TAGAATGTCTGGCTATACAAAGGAAGAGTTAATAGGAAAAGAGATTACTTCCCTTTACGCCGAGGATCAGCTGCCAAAGTTGGAAGAGGCACTAAAAGCAGCGATAGAAGGTGGTTGGACAGGAGAGTTGGTTGGCAAAAGAAAAGATGGTGAACTCTTTCCGATAGCGGTGTCCGCGTCAAGAGTAGTGGATGATGATGGCAGAATCATTGCACAGATGGCGAGTCATCAGGATATCACCGAGCGCAAGCAGGCAGAAGAGGAGCTCAGAAAGCTCTCCGCGTCTGTTGTCCAATCAGCGAATATGATTGCTATTACAGATACTGAGGGAACCATTGAATATGTCAACCCGCAATTCAGCCGCGTAACCGGATACAGCCTGACTGAGGCCGTCGGCCAGCCGATCAGCATCCTCAATTCAGGCAAGCAGGACAAGGAATTCTACAAAGAGTTGTGGCAAACCATAACGTCCGGCAAGACCTGGACTGGGAAGCTGCAAAATCGGCGGAAAGACGGTGATATCTACTGGGAACGCAAGACCATCACC
The DNA here is from genome assembly GCA_964650395.1 of uncultured Ignavibacteriales bacterium. Classification (GTDB taxonomy): domain Bacteria; phylum Zixibacteria; class MSB-5A5; order GN15; family FEB-12; genus CAZYRH01. The sequence goes on along the minus strand of CAZYRH010000117.1, from coordinate 6,727 downwards.
ACCATATTCGATGAAAGCAATCGCATAATCAACTTTCTGTCAATCGCTGAGGACATTACCACCGAAATCATTACGCAGCAGAAGCTGGTGGAGGCTGACAAGATGTCGGCTGTCGGCATGCTGGTGGCAGGGGTTGCCCACGAGTTCAAGAACTACCTTGCCGGCATCATCGGCAATGCCTCCTTTGCTCTTACCGAGCTGGAAGAAGAGGGTGGTCTACAGCTCGCTCAAGAGACTCTGTCAAAGATTGTCGAGCTGGGCGAGAAGGCCAATGATATTGCCATGTCTCTTCTGACTTACTCAAAGGCCAAGCCGGAGGATTGCAACCTTGAGGATCTCGAAAAGATCATCACAAAGACAATTAGACTTGTCGAAAAAGAGATGCAGAACCTCTCGATTGAGATTGCCACCTACTTTGAAGAGGTCCCCAAAGTTGAGGTCTCTGCCAGCAAAATGCAGCAGCTATTGTTGAATCTGCTCATTAACGCTCAACACGCCATCAAGTCCAACGGCGTCATCACTATTGCCCTGCTGGCTGAAGGCAACCTTGTCAAAATCAAAGTTGGCGATACCGGCGCTGGGATTCCCCAAGAGAACCTTATCAAGATTTTTGATCCTTTCTTCTCGACCAAAGGAGTATGGGGCAAGGATGAACTGGTTGGCACCGGCATGGGACTTTCCATCTGCCGGAATATCGCTAGGGAATATGGCGGAGACATGAAGGTCGAGTCCATCGTTGGGATGGGAACGACCTTTACGTTGACTCTTCCCATCAAGCTCCATGACAAGAAGGTGCTTGAAACGGCAACAGAGGAACGGCAAGGGCTCAAAGTGTTGATATTCACGCTGGACAAATCAATTGTCAGCTATTATTTCGAACGGGCATGTGATATGAACGTGAGGATAGTGCTGATCGACGACATTACCAAACTTCCCAAGGACCTTCCCCAAGTTGCTGACTTAGTGATTTGTGACGCTAAGTTCACCGGCAAGCTGGAACTTTATAAGATGGTCGAAACCTGCTTGAGTTCTCATATTCCCTATGTTATGGTAAATTGTGGAACGATGGAGTATCAGTTGTCTGATCTCTATGAGAGATCGGCGGCTAATTTTAAGCAGCTACCGGATTTTTCTCGGATCATCAGCAGCACCCTGACACACAAGCCCGCTGAAATCTCATCGTAATCGATTGGGGTGTGCTGGTGCGAGAACTCCACCCTTTCTAGGGCACGAGTGGTATCATTTTCAAATTGTGAAATAATAAACCATAAAGCGGGAATCCTGGAGACCGTGACGTAAGTGGTGTTAAGACGAGGTCTTGAAAGAATGGTAGTGTTGCGTCCCAAATATATGTTCACATATTCTTTTGCAGTAGCACGGGCATCATGCCCGTGAATCATGGGCAAGATGCCCATGCCACGATTTAATTTGCTGTTTTTTTTATTAGCATGTATTTCTGGGACATCACAGTAGGTTGGGTTTAATCTTGCCCTGATTTACTCGAATACCACCTGCAAGCTCATTGTATTTGCACCCCGTTGGACAACCACGATCGTAGAGTCACCTTTGTAAAACTTCGATAGGGCATTCATGTAATCGTAAATGTCGCCTACCACGATATGGCCTATTCTGATAATGATGTCCCCCTCCTTCAATCCGGCCCGCTCGGCGGGACGGTCGGGAGAGACGGCTTCCACGCGTAGGCCTTTTACCTCGGTGATAAAATCAGGCGTGATGCCAAGCGTAACGGAATACGAGGCGTGGGGCTTGTTGCCCATGGTGCCTTTAGTTTCTCGAAAGACCAGAGTGCCATTATACTTGTCAAAGTCGGATACGATTCTGGCGATGAGGTTTACAACCTTGGCGGCGCCGTTAAAATTGATCTTATCAACATCGTCCGAGGGTTTGTGGTAGTCCTCGTGGACTCCGGTGAAAAAGTGGAGTACTGGAATCTTGTGGTTGTAAAAAGAAATTTGGTCCGAACCGCCGCCACCCGAGTTCTTAAACACCACTTCCATTCCATTGTGACTGAGGGTGTCAAGATAACTCCTAAAATCAGGGCAGGTACCGGTGCCAAAAACGGCCAGGCCGTTCTTTTGATTTCTCAGGCGACCGATCATATCCATATTGACCATCATTCTGATTTTCGTTGAGTCCACCGTCATGTGCGTGACGAAGTAATTTGACCCCAAAGCGCCCGCTTCTTCACCGGAAAAGGCGATGAACAACAGGGAGTATTTCAGGGAGTCTTTTCTGGAAGAGAAATAGCGGGACAGTTCCAGCACTCCGGCCGTACCGGAGGCGTTGTCATCGGCGCCGTTGTGAATCATTTTTACCTTACCGTGGTAGCGCGAGGTCGGCTCGCCCCAGCCGAGATGGTCGTAGTGAGCGCCAATGATGGTTGTGGTGTCGTTGTCGGTCGGTAGATAGCCGACAACATTATACCCCGTATCGCGTACTTTTATTAGTTCTGTTTCGCCAGCGGCGGACACTATCTCCGGCTTTGACAGGCTTAATCCTAACCTTTCCAATCCCTGCCACCGCAGGTAGATTATGGGTATTTTCTTGGGATGGATGCGGACCGGGGCCGTGACGTGCAGTGTGTCATCCTGACCCTTTGGCGTAATGAGGAAAATTCCGGAGACGTTGTGATCGATTGCCGTCTGAATCTTGCTTGTTAAGGAACTGTACTTGTCGAAATTGATATGAGGATAATCCTCTGACGATGGGGTGTAGCGTTTGATTATCACCGCCTTACCCGTTACGTCCCTGCCCTTGTAATCATCATAATCGCCATCCTCTTCATCAACTTTAATTCCGTAATCAACATCAACGACCTTGTCGAATTCGAACTGGGTACTGGCTGATTGACGCAACGGTATAAACTCTTCATTGAGCTGTAACGCTTGCCCGTTGATTGCCAGTTTGTTTCGGTCGCCGAAGTCGATTCCTTTGACAAACTCAAAAGCCTGAAAATATGTGCCGTTGTCTCCTTTGGGTACTAACCCCGCTGATTGGAAGATTCCTTTGATGTACTGGGCTGCTTTCCATTCGCCGGTTTCGCCGACCTGCCGTCCTTCGAGGGAATCATCAGCCAGGACAGAAATATGTTTGTAGATTGAATCCGGTGAAACAAAGTACACCGACGTTGCACCGCTGGTTGTGAAAACAGCGGCTGAACAGACTATCACGCATAGTACGATAGAGCGGCTCATAGGGATTACCTTCCGTTTTTCCAACTTACTAGCGAGCCAAATATAGGCCCATGCCGTCAGGATGTCAGTGGTTATTTGATCAAGAATGTGGCTGGAGATTTAGATTTACCCGGTGAGGAATGTAGATTATACTGCTCTAAAGCAGATGGTGAGAGGAAATAGTGAATGAATCAAATGAGGTGCCAGGTCTGCGGGCGCAGTTTACCACTGCATGCGAAGTTCTGCCCCCAATGCGGTGAACCTGTCGCTTCGAGCGATCATGCCTCACCTCAACAGGCCGAACCCCGCCAAGGCAGCCGTCAAACAAACCGGCGTGACCTTTTGATCTTAGGAGCGGTCTTCCTTGTCGTGACAGTCGGGTATTTTGTATTCAAAAAACCTGAAGTTGTACTCATGAGTCCAGCTTCAGAAGTAACGTCGCCTAATGACGTTGCCACCGGGGATATGAATGAAGCCATGCAAATGTTTGAGAATCTTCCGACCGACTACAGTTCGCTGGTTGCTCTCGGGAATAAATATATGGATGAACGCAACTACCCGGTGGCCGCCGAATGCTACCAGCGGGCCCTTGCTCTGAATGGAGATTCTCTGGATGTCCGAGTAGATTATGGGGCCTGTCTGCACGGAATGGGTTTGCCGCGCCGTGCGATCGAGGAGTTCAGGAGGGTTATTGAGATGAATCCTTCGCATGCCCTGGCCATTTTCGATGTTGGAATCGTCTACTACGATTTGAATGAAATCGATTCCGCCCGCGTGTACTGGCAGAAGTATCTTACCCTCGATCCCAACGGCAAGGCGGCGGAGGTGGCCCACGCATTGTTAGAGAAGATTGGAGAGTAATATTGTCACCAATCTCGAAAGCTGGGCAGCGACACTCCAGACAGTTGCAGGATTGAGGTGGCATATCTTTTAGACTTTCCCGTTTTTTGTTGAACAGCCGAAGGCTGTCTTATTTTTTAAGTTATGCTCTCAGAATTGGGAAATAGAAGTCCCTTACTTAAGGGGTTATTGGATTTTGTCTTACCGCCCCTGTGCCTCGGCTGCGGAGAATTCAATACCAATCACCCTGATATATGTCCGTCCTGCCGGAGAAAGATTCAAACCTACGTCGATCCGATCTGTCTCAACTGCTCTCAGATCATCCCCGCTGCCGAAGGCTGCCCCAAATGCGGGGACAAGTATGTACCGTTGTTTGCATACGCAGATTATATGTCGCCCGTACAGGACATAATCATTCAATTCAAATTCAGAGGGATTACGTTGCCCGCCACGCTCTTCGCCCCTCCCCTTTGTGAGCAGTTTCAGAAGCAGTTGACGTCATTGGGGGCTGCAATGTTGGTGCCTGTACCCCTTTATCCGAGTCGGGAAAAATATCGGGGGTATAATCAAGCGGCGCTGTTTGCCAAGCAGCTTGCGGACTTACTGGACCTGCCGGTGAGGGAGGACATCCTTTTTCGCATCAAAAAGAGGAAGCCACAGGCAAAGCTTAAGTTCGAAAAGCGAGCTGAAAATATTAGGGGGGTGTTCACTGTCGCCAAAGAAGTTGAAAACGGCGAGAGAGTCATCCTTGTTGACGACGTTGTCACCAGCGGGGCCACAGCCAGAGAAGCCAGAAAAGAATTGGAAAAAGCAGGCTATAAGGTTTGCGGAGTTGTGGCGATCGCACATGGCCGCTAAGGGATGTCGGTATGTTTGGCGCCTATATTGAAGATTATCTGCAGCATCTCAAGCTGGAACGGGGTCTTTCCGAAAACAGCCGGGCATCATATCGCAGCGACCTGGTGGAGTTTGTAGGCCGTATGCCGGCAATAGAACCAAAAAAGGTATCACTTAAAATGGCCAGCGAATATCTTAGCTACCTCAGCAGTCTCGGCCGCAAGCCGGCTACGATAGCCCGCAAGATATCAAGTCTCAAACAGTTTTTTGTCTATCTATATGATCGCGGCGTAGTTAAAGACAATCCGTTTTTGGCTCTTTCGGCACCCAGGATCTCCCGTTATCACCCTCAGTACCTGTCGCCGGAAGAGATAGCCACAATAATCACATCCGTTGATGAGCAGTCACGGCAGGGGAAGAGGGATCGGGCGGTGCTTGAGCTGCTGTACGGCAGCGGTCTGCGGATATCGGAACTTATTAATCTCAAGATCAACGATATTGAGTTCGAGGCAGGCTTTATACGAATCCTGGGAAAGGGCGGCAAACAAAGGCTGGTCCCGTTGGGGGAGTACGCCAGGGAAGCACTGGAAGCATACATTGATGACAAAACTCGCTCTCCTTTGGCAGGTCAGCCCAGTTTTGTATTTGTCAATAAATCAGGTAGGCGGCTTTCCCGTGTCGGCCTATGGAAAATAGTGCGCAAGCGGGTGGCGCAGGCCGGTATTGTCAAGCGAGTGTCGCCCCATACTTTCCGTCATTCTTTTGCCACTCATATGCTCGAGGGAGGAGCTGACCTGAGAGTTGTGCAAGAAATACTCGGTCATGCCGATATATCTACCACACAGATTTATACGACCATTGACCGGAACTACATAATTGCAGAACACAAAAAGTACCATCCTCGAGAACTGGCCCGGTCCAAAGACCATTGACAGACCTCGAAAGCCGATCTTTCATTTTGCCATCAAACAGGTTGGAGTTAATCTCGATTTCCATCTGGAGCGGTTTTACGGCCCCGACAAGGTTTCCTTTCATTTTTTCGACAGCTTTGAAGCCCTGATGACGATCAGTCAGCGCTTTTGCGTTGATGCTATCGTAATCGGCGGCCGCTCCGACTTTCTCCGGGAGGTCGAGCTGGTGCAAGCCATTAAGCAGAACGTCTTTCTGAGTATCATCCCGGTTATCCTCTATCATCCTGACCCGGAAGGTAATGTCATCATTGCGGCCTACGAAAATGGCGCGGAAGAGTTTATTTTCGGCGAATGGAAAGACAAACTGGTGGAGATCAGGATCAAACAGGTGATTGCTCGTAGTCGACGTGACCTGTCGATAAATCCCTCCACTCACCTGCCGGGTCCGGCAATTATCGAGCGTGAGATAGACCGTCAGCTCAGAATGGGCACCGAGTTTGCCGTCTGTTATGCTGACCTGGACCGTTTCAAGGCCTACAACGATTACTACGGCTACCTTGCCGGAGATAAGGTTATCCGGCTCACCGGGAGGATCATCAAAGATATTGTTTTCGACCTCTGCCGGGAGGGGTTTGTTGGTCATATCGCCGGCGACGATTTTATCATTGTTATTCCCGCCTACCTTGTTGACCAGGTGTGCGCTATGATTATTCGCACCTTTGACACTCTGATTCCGTGCTGGTATGAACCGGAGGACCGCCAACGGGGATATATCACAACTAAAAGCAGGAGTGGGAAGATCAAGGACTTTCCCATCCTGACAATCTCCATTGCGGTTATTATCAATACTAACCGGAAGTTTGATCACATCGGGGAAATGTCCAAGATGCTGGCTGACTTGAAAACGGTCACCAAACAGTGCGAAGGTTCAAACTACATGGTCGA
>CAZYRH010000116.1:0-7402 GCA_964650395.1 uncultured Ignavibacteriales bacterium | reverse complement strand
GTCTTTGACAGTTGCACTCTGGCGCAGTTTGGCTTTCTTCAGGTGTGTTTTCAGCTGGCGGTTGTCACGTTCGATCATTTCCTTGTGGATAAGAAGCCCTAGCCGTTCCTCGAAGGCTAGAGTTTCGCATTCGGCCATCGACATCTGTTCTTCGAGAGCCTTGAGCATGCCCGTCAGCTTGAGAGTCTGCAGTTTCTCCAAGGTGGGATGGTTGAGCTATACAGTCACTCCTTCTTCCAATCAGTTGATTCCCTGGTAATACTGTGCCCCTCTGACATTGGCGTGTTCGATAGCCGGCAGTCGGGGTTGTTGTTGGGGTAGGGGCTGTTTATCCAATCCATGCTTGAGGATGGAAGCGATGCTTTTGTAACTTCTGGCATTGATGGCTAAAGCTCGCCAGCAGGCAGGTTCAAGAAGGTCCTGGCCATACCGTTTACCCAGACGCACAATCCCCAAACAGGAGCGAAACCCCTGCTGGGGATGTGGCCGAGAAGCCAGGATCTGTTCGACTACCCTCCTTATGGCGTCTCCGCTTTTGCTCGCCCAGCCGACCAGATGTTGTCTACAGCAGAAGATATGTGCCGTTTTTGTGCCAACTTCAGATCAAGATACATCAAAAGACGTCAAAACAAATAAAACGACATCAAACTCGGAAGTCTCTGCCGCCGAACGTGTTGAGTTGTAACCTGATGTGCTTCAGGGAATTACACAAACTGCCTCAACCGAACCCCAGTCCCCCAGCTTATTGTTTGAAACGACCCCTTTGGCGATTAGGTCAAAGGGTTTTCTGTATATAGGCGTTAGAGTTGCACCATTCAGGATGCAGTTCGATAGTATCGTTCGGAGTAATTTTCTCTTTTGGCTGGAATTCGCTGTAAGATACAATCTATCAATCTGATAGCTGAGTTCGATAGTCTCGGCCGCGAGATCGAATCTGGCATCCACCGAATTCGGCAAATCCTCCAGACGTCGTTTTACAGCGTCCAACTGTTCCTGAAGGTCCCCGAATACCTGTTTGAAGAATTCATCGCTCACGACACCGTCTAACTTCGCCTGAAAAGTCTTTTTTCATGTCAGTCTCGATCTTGCCCTTAGTCGATTCAAGACGCTGCCGCTCGCGTGTGAGCGACAGTTGGCGGCTCTTTGATTCAGCCTCCAGACACACCTTCATGTAGTTGTACCAATCTTCGGGTAAGGTCACTTGCCATACGGATATAGCCAAATTGATTATCCGGAACCGACTCTGGCACGTAAACCGGTTTGTGCCTCTTGCCGTAGGCAGTACAGTGGTAGTAAGTATATTTACCTTTCTTGGTCTCAGCAGTGACCGTCAGGCCACACTCCCCGCATGTGATCAATTTGGAGAAGAGGTAGTCGTGCTTGGCGAAGCGCCCGTTAGAGCGTCTGCGGAATATCTCTTGGACTCGTTTAAACAAGTGTCCGTCAACCAGTGTCGGGTGATCTCCCTGGTATACAACATCGTTCCACGTAAACTTACTAAGTGTAGAATGTCTTCTTAAGAATCCGCTCGATCTCCGAACGCGAAATCAACCTATTTACTCTTGCGGTATCTCAGGCCTGCTTTCTTGGCATAGGCATGCACATCATCGATTGAGTACTCACCCTCCGCGTATAGCTCGAATAGACTGCGAATAATAGGCGCTCGATCTGGATCAAGCTCGATTCATTTAGCGACCGGGTTGCGGACATAGCCAAGCGGAAGTCTGCCACCGGGGTACTCACCTTGAGAGGCCTTTTGATTCAAGGCGAAGATTACTCGATCCCGAAGATTTACCAACTCGTATCGAGTTGACGACGTACACCAGATAAACATCAAGTAATCAACCTCAACTCGGTATCATTTCTACCTCCCTCGTCGCCCCGCTTGCGCCGCTCCACCCACGCCTTGATGTCCCTGGATCAAACCGATGATGCTTACCTAGCCGTATTTGAGGTATGGTGGAGCTCTGCAACCAGTATCTCACTACACTGGTTTTAACACGGCAGTACTCCGCCACGTCCTCTGTCGTCCCCTTGTTCCAGCAAGATCATGGCACGCTTCCTGCGATTCTCCAATTGTTCTGGGTTTCCATGAGGTCTCATCACTCACCTCCTGCCCAGAATATAGGACATTCATTATACAGGTGAGACAATAGTTACGGTTTCACCACAATCTTGCCACACGCATTAGTGCCAGCCACATACCATAGATAAATTCCGACCGCAACATCATATCCGGCGGCATTTCGCAGGTCCCAACCCCACTCGCCTGCAACACCTTCTTTGATAATAACTGCCTCACCGGAAACAGTCTGAACCAGCAGGTCGACCGGTTCCTCGGGCAGGTGGAACACAACCAATTCACCCAGGTGGACTGGGTTGGGTGAAGCGTAAACGTTAGCTTCAATCACGAACCTGGCCACTGGTGAGTAGGGGTAATTGTTAGCCCGGACTCGCCAGTAGTATTCCCGGTCCGACTGGAGTCGTTCGTCTACTCGCCATTCGGTGAAACCACCCTCCTGCTCGGGTATAGCCGGTGAGGCAGCTACCAGATTGACGAAGCTTGAGTCGGTGGCTACCTCGAAGTAGTAGTAGATTGAGCCCGAGATGGGGATGTTGATTGCTGTGAGTTGTGGCCGATCGGTCAACACCACCGCGCCGTCGGTGGGCTGGGCTGTACCGGCGGTGTTTTCATCCTGACCAGACGTGATATCAGAAAACTCAAACCATGTGGCTGTTGTCGCCTCGGTGGTATTTATGCCGTCTTTGGTGCGCACCTGCCACCAGTAACGATGTCCATCGATAGGTACAAAACCAAAGATAGCGGAGGTCAGGAACGGTGTTTGTGACACATCCAATCTGCTTTCAACGACCTGGGTTAGCAACGAGTCACCGTAGATCCAAAAATCGTACCGGATAGGGTCTCCCTCTGGATCAACTGAATTCTGGATCACCAGCGCAACTGGTGTCGCAATGATCGTGGAGCCATCTATCGGAGACACGTGCACGGGCAGTGACGGAGGATTATTCACCTCGACACTCAGGTCAACGGTAAACGCGACCAATGGCGTCCAGGGGGAGTACTCCTGCTCATCAAAGCACCGTGCGCGCCAGTGGTACGTAGTGCTGTCCTCCAGAACAACTGATAAGGTCCAACTGGTGGCTGTAATGTCCTCGTTGATCCCGCTCGTATCAGCCAAAAGCGTCGTGGCTGCTTGGTCATACAGTTCAAATTCATAAGTTAACAGGTCACCATCGTTGTCGGTGCCGTTTAGAACGATCATAGTGGGCATTAGGGTGTCGACAGTCGAGCCATCTGGCGGGCTTTGTACTACCGGAGCGGTCGGCGCGGTGTTGCCCTCCGCTTGTACGTAGAATGAACGAGTTGCAGTGTAGCTAGAGTAACCGATTCCGTCGGTAACACGGGCTCGCCAGTAATGGAGCCTGTTGTTCTGCAGGGCATCAGTTACTGTCCAACTCACGGTACCGGCCCCTCCGGGAATCTGACCACTTGAGGCCAGTATAGAAAAATCGGGGTACTGGGAAACCTCAAAAATATACACCAGCGGGGTTCCATCGGGATCGGCCACAGCGTTAACGGATAGCTGGGGAACTTGCGTTGACACCGTATCACCGTCGCTAGGCCCGGCTGCTGTCGGCGGAGGCGGCAGCGTGTTAGGCGTGTGGAAGATGTTCAGCCCGGACCAGCCTGACATGGCCGTTCCGTTGGAACAACGCACTCGCCACCAGTAATATCGGCCGCTGCCTAATGAGGCAGGCATGGTATAGCATGTTGAGTCGGTGTCCTCGTTAACGGTGTCAGGTGGCACAACTAGAATCGTGAGATACTGGTCGATATAGACTTCGAATATGTACACTTGCGGATCGAGGCACCCCGGCGCTGGGGTGGAATTTGCTATACAGAGTTGAGGCTGCAACGAGCCTCCATCGGAACTATCAGTCGGAGAAAGCGCGGTCGGGACACTCGGCGGCGTCTGACATTCATTGCCAGTCGAGATATCCGCATACCAAAATGTCCACGCATTGGAATAATCGGAATTGAGTTGGCCGTCATTCGCCCGGCACCGCCACCAATACTGCTGGCCATTCGTCGGGGAAAAGGAACTCAGGGTGGCGGAAGTCTGGTTGGTTCCTTCGGCTACGTTTAGGGCGGTTGCAACCACTTGAGTAAAGCCCGGATCGGCGGCAACCCAAAAACTGTATGTCAGGGCGTCGCCGTCAAGGTCGGTGGCGTTATTCACCGTCAAGGTTATCGGTGCGGATGTTACTGTATCGCCATTGAGCGGCGACACATGAACTGGAACACTTGGGGTATTGTCATTCTGGCTTGTACTTGCACTGACGACGTTCGATAACGGGGACCAGTTGGGCGTCTCGTCAGCCGTTTTGATAGCCAGGTAATAAGTGGAGTCCGGTGTGAGGCCTGTCACGGTAAAAGTCTCAGCGCTTCCCGCCGGTAGGGGTGCTCCCTCTCCCATAGTCTGTTGAGCGCTTCCCCAATTGGCTTCGTTGATGGGTGAGGTCGAGTAGCGCACGTCGTACTGGGAAGCGATTCCCACGGTGCCGTCGTCCCCAGGGGCGGTCCAGGTGAGTGTTACTGAATTCGACGAAGAGTTGGAGACCTGTAATTGAGCCCGGGCAGGAGACGCCATGAGGACAACAGCAACGAGAAAATGTAGTGTCCATATGACTTGTTTGCCGAAAGGAATCGACCGGTGTTGGAAGCTGATTTCATTCATACAATGTCTCCATTACTTACTCTCCAGTTTTGTCGGCCCATTGTCGAGTGTTCTTTAAACCGCAAACACCATGCCCGTCATTAAACGCAGGTAGAGTCAACGTACTGGCAACAGGTTAAGGATTTCTTAATACCTTTGTCAACAGATTCTCACCATTCCAACGTGTATTTATGTTGGGCAGTGTTCAAATCTTGCCCTTTGTGGCGACCCGCATGCTTTCCAACTGTGAAGGCGCGTCGGACTGAGCTCTATTGCCTGACGCACCTTCGACGCTGCTTCATTTAACTACCAGATGACGCCTGCAAGTCGGTTATTGCCGCCGGCGGGGTCTGGTCACCGGTGGTCGAGGTGCTGGCTACATTTGAAAGACCCGACCAATTGGGCACTTCGTCCGCCGTCTTGATCGCGAAGTAGTATGTGGTGGAGAGGTTCAGGTCCTCTACGGTGAAGCTCTCATTGCTGCCGGCTGGTTGGGGTGACGGCACACCGGTTAGCTGGGCGGCAGCGCTCCAGTTGGCTTCGGTTATAGGCGATGTGGCAAAACGAATATCGTACTGAGCCGCAGTGCCCGAGCCTCCGTCATCGCCCGGAGCCGTCCAGATTAGGGTTATCGACGTACAAGTTGGATTGATTGCCATAAGATCTGTAATGTCGGCCGGGGCAACTTCTTCTGGAGCGGTAGTTGCGACCGGAACATTGGAAAGGTTTGACCAATTGGGCACCTCGTCGGCTGTCTTGACAGCGAAGTAGTAGGTCGTACTCGGGCTAAGATTCTGAACGGTGAACGTTTCAGAACTGCCGGCTATCTGCGGCGATGGTTCACCAGTCACCTGGGTGCAAGAACCCCAGTTGGCGTCGGTAATCGGTGATATCGAGTATCGAATATCGTACTCAGCGGCCGTGCCGACATCGCCATCATCACCAGGCGCTGTCCAGGCAAGCGTCGCCGTGGTGCTAGTCACTCCAGAAACATTCAAATCGGCTATGGCGGAAGGGGGGGCCTGCTCTGGATCTGTGGTGGCGCTGGCTACATTTGAGAGGGGTGACCAATTGGGTACCTCGTCGGCTACCTTGATCGCGAAATAGTAAGTGATACTTGGAGTTAGGTATTCCACGGTAAAGCTTTCATTGCTGCCGGCTGTTTGAGGAGACGGTACGCCTGGTACCGGAATCGCGGAATCCCAGTTCGAGTCGGCAATCGGTGAGGTTGCATAGCGGATATCGTACTGGGTTGCAGTGCCTACATTGCCATCATCGCCGGGTGCAGTCCAGGTGAGCGTCACCGAATTCGAGCTGGAGCCGGCGACCAAGAGCTGTCCGTGCACGGGCGGCGTCAAAAAGGCCGAGGTTCCAAGCAGGAACACAGTGAGAGTAATGACCGACCAGCGAGAGATCGGAAGACTTTCCGCCCCCGAATCAGCTGAGAGTGTCTCCATATATCATACCTCCAGTTTCTGTTAAGGCCACCTGTTTCTTTTTTCTTTGCAAATCTTGTACCGGGCCGTCGTAAGTTCCGCAACGTCCTAAGCCCCACTGGCTTAGGTAACTGTTCGCGGCCCGTCACCGGCTCTCGCCGTGGCTTTCGCTGTGTACTTTCGGGGCAGTGTTCACGTTTTTACCACAAAGGCGTGACCTGAAGTATCCTCTGAGAAGCTGCAGGTGCCGGTTCCCTGTCCCGCCGGTCATTGTTGGTGCACGCTTTGGCGAACCGCCAAGCGACCAGTTCTAACTGAAATCGCAGTCCTGCGCTGTCTTCTCAGAAAAGGTTAGGTTGTTTGCAACTGAGACTCCACAAGACCGATTCTGAGTTTCATTCACTTGTCAAGCGGATTGTGAATAATTTCTCGGCGGGCTTCCATCAAGTTATGAATATCTTGGACTGTTGGGGACAGCTCATTCACGGATACTGAAGGGATAAGCGGGGTTATCACCGGTGGTTTGGCTAAGGTGGATCGGTCGATGGTTTACAAGATGCTGAAGCGACACGGTTGGCGCAAAGTCATGCCTCGGCCGGCCCACGTCCAGTCCGACCACGAAAAGCAGGAGTTGTTTAAAAAAACTTCGCCCAGACGGTGAAGGCGGCCCTCCAAACCCGCCATCCGGATGACCGCTGCCCCGTGCTGATCATGGCCCAGGACGAAGGGCGCTTTTCGGACGCATCAGCAACACAAAACGCGCCTGGGCGCCTCCCGCCGTACGTCCTGTGGCCCTTCGCCAAATCGTTCGAGAGTATCTTTACGCCTTAGTCGCCGTCTGTCCAGCCCTGGGGCGTATGACCTCTCTGGTCTTGCCCTACGCCGACACGGCGATGATGAACCTATTCCTGGCCCATCTCTCGCGTGACTTCAACGAGTTCTTCGTCCTGATGCTGATGGATCAGGTCGGTCTGGCGATCTCTTTGGAGTATCATGGTTGATGCGGTAGCCGTTGGCATCGGTGACGACATGAACCATCCCTTCGCCGGTATTGATCTGGGTGCTGGTGTTTATCACGTGTCGCCAGCCGGTGCGTTCGTCAGGGGTCCAAAGTTCATGGTTGGGGACAATCACCTGCTGGGGGACAACCAGACAGATCATCAACTCCCCAAATAATAGGCAGACTCCAAGAGCCCCGGCCAGTAACGCCAGGTTTTTCAGACTAGT
>CAZYRH010000115.1:0-7594 GCA_964650395.1 uncultured Ignavibacteriales bacterium | reverse complement strand
GCTTGGCCATTGTGTTCACTCCAGACCCACTGCACCCTTTTGTCTTCTTCCGCCAACGCGGCCAGGGCTTTGAAAAACTCAGTCGAAAACGTGCATTTGCACCCGATCCGTCTCTCGGATACCTTCACCAGGTGAAGGAATTGTGAGAAATGCCTGACCAAGTTAAACTTCTCGATATGAATACCCTCTCGCACAGCCTTGCGAATCTCTTGCCGGATGTTTCTTTCGGGTGGTTGCCAGCCTGGAGACGATACATCCACTAATGTCGTATGACGATTACTACCCACGAAACCTCTATACGCAGGGAGACAAGCATAAAAATCATAGATATATGTTTTCACATAACCTGCTTTACTCAGGGCGTCCAAGCAAGATGTCGCGACAGCCTCCTTATTATCAGTATGGGAATCAGCGAAGAATAGCCTGCCATAGCATCCGTCCGGCATGGCGTAGAATCTCTTAAACGGGGCGAATCCAAATTCGACGCCGGGTAACACGGCTGCCAGCGCACCATTTTCTTCCGCTATCCAGTAGACAGGTTTCCCTCCGATAGCGCGCCATAGATTAGCGAATCCGACTGAGCCGAAAAACGAGTCCCCTATCAAGGGTGCAATCGCCTCCCACGAGATCTCTGACAATGAATAGCGGGATACTTTCATTATTCACGTACTACCAATACCTTCCCTTTTCCTACATTGCCATCTTCGTCCGTGAGAACGAACAGATATACGCCGGAGGCGACTGTCCGGCCTTTTTGGTTACGGCCATTCCAGGGGGTGTTTATGGGAAATTCCGCTACCAGCTCGCCGGCAACGGTAAAAATACGCACGGAGGCGCTTTTGGAATAATTGAACTTCAGGTTGTCCCTGTCTGACCGTATGACAAACGGATTGGGAAAAGCTACTACATCGTCAAGTAGTGAAGTGAACCGACTTACCCCCGATTGTAAGATAGATATACCGGCTGAGGTGGCCACGTACAAATCCCCTGTGACCGGATGAAGGGCCAGGTCAGTTATGGCGTTGGATACAAGGCCACTGTTCCGCGCTGTGTACACTGCAGAAGCTCCGGTGGCGCCGTCCACTCGAGCCAGACCGGTTCTTTCCGAGCCAAGCCACAGATTGTTGCGGCCGTCAAACTCAAGAGCAGTCATAACCGGACCAATCCCCTCCGGAGGAGTGACGTCAACGAATCGATCCAAATCCCACCGGGAGAGACCCCGGTCAGTGCCCACCCACAAATTCCCATCGGGTGCGAACCTGATTGCCCGAATGTTATTTGAGACCAAACCGGAGTCCACGGTATAGTGTCGACAATACCGCCCGGCAGAGTCGAACGGGTCGTCGCCGATATAACACATGTATATGCCTCCCCCTATGGTCCCCACCGCGAGCCGGCCCTGGTGACAATCTATAGAGTTAACGAACTCATTAGTCAGGCCGTCATCAATTCCAAGCGAGTCCCATCCAGACGGACTGTCGAGGTTATTCAAATCCCCAATTGCTACCGGATACCCGTTTACTACACGGTAACAGGCAGCATATAAGTATCTCCCGTCAGTCGCCAATCCTCGGACTATCACGAACTTATAGTCGCGTGGAGCGAAGCCAATTCCTCTCATAGTGGAATTGGTTTCATCGTAATTAACGACCGTATCCTCCCCAATAAACCATACCCCATTCCCCCAGGTGCCAACCCAGGCATTCCCGGACGAATCGAGTATAACATTAAGTGTCTGGTCGCGGAAATCGTAGGCATCGTATACTGTCCATGCCTCACCGTTGTACTGAGCTGCCGGTCGCTCAGTAAACCCTGCTGTCACGAGCCCCTCAGCATTTACGGTAATGCCTGAGATGTTGTTACCGGGTCCACCGGTATACGGATATTCTACAAACAAACCGAGGGAATCTCGGTCCTGATATATTCCATCTCCGTCATGGCCAACCCAACGATAAGCGCCGTTATTCGCGCCGGTGAATGGAAACGACGGCAGGCCGCCGGTCGGGAGAGAGCTGAACGTGGAATCTTTCACTACCCCCATGCCACCATTGTAATAGAAAAACAACGAGTCGTTCTCAATCTTAAGGTCAGAGAAAGCTTGCCCTATCCCAATTGGCATCACGGCAAACGATGTATCGCCGGGCGACCGGTCGAGACGAAACATCCCATTTGACGTCGCCACGTATAACGCCCCTTCAAACAAAGCAATCCTTTGTATCTCTTCCGAACCCAATTCCGGGTAGTCCTCGATGCCAAACACCGTCCAGGCAGCCGGAGATTTCAACAGCACCGGATTTGTCTTCTCCGCCACTGCCAGCCCCGAAGACGTAGCTATCCAGATAGTATCCCCCGCCAGCAGAATGTCCTTCACTTCAGGATTGGCACTCAGGTTACCGAACTGACCATAGCTATCCTGGATCTGGCCGTCGTCTATTGTCTTTGAGAACAGCACCAGGCCACTGTCAGTACCAATCCACAGATTATCGCCATCGTCAACCACACAAAAAAGTGACAGCAGAGCGTTATCCTTCTCGAATAGAAATTGTTTGGACTTTTCTTCACTGAATCTTATAAGTCTCCCGAAACCGGTTACCCATTTCTGATCATTGACGTCTTCGATAATGTCGGTGATGTCGGTCGTTCCCAAACCGTCGAGGTTATCATATTTCCTGCCCGGACTGTCAGCATCCGTGACAGCCATAAGTCCCCCGGAGGTAGCTACCCAAAGCGTGTCATCTATGAGACGCATCCGCCTGATCTCTTTGAATGAATTGATTGTCTGCCACTCAAGTTGACCGGCTGCGGTTAAACCCGTCAGGATCACCAAGCAGGTCGCTACATAGAGGAAACGATATGCCAGGACAAAATCTTTTTGAGTAGCCATCCTAATACCAATATACCGATAATCGAAACTGTTATCAAGAAAGAGAGGAGCCCCACCACATCTCCCACCCTGGTATAGATGGAATGCTTGTCGAGCATGCGAATCTTACTTCTTAGTGCCGCGACGTCGAAAAGATCCAATTGTCCTCTAATGCGTCCGTAGCCGTCGACAATAAATGTGAGACCGCTGTTGGCAACTCTGGCCGCCCAGCACCGATTTTCAACCACTCGAGTGATGAAAACCCGCGAATGCATATGGATACCGACCGAACGTCCAAACCAGGTATCGTTGGTAATGCCCACCATAAAATCGGCGCCATTACGTATCATTTGTCGCGCATACTCTGGAAAGGCAGCCTCAAAACAGATCAGCACACCATAGCTGGCGTCAGGAAGATGAAACAGAGAGGCCGAATCACCAGGATAAAAATCAGACCACCATTGAACTTTGTATTGATCTATGAAGGTCAGGTATTTTCTCAAGAACTTTCTCTGCAGAAAGGGGAGGTAATCCTGGTAAGGAACATGCTCAGAAAACGGCACCAGTTTGACCTTGTCGTAGCGCTGCTCCATTTGGCCGGAGGGATTGAATTGATAACAAGAATTGTGATAATGCGCTTCTCTGTGGACGTACTCTGCTCCCAGCGCACCGACTAGATGGTACCCGCCGGACTTCCGAACAATGCTTTTTACCCGATTGCGACAAGCCTGGTTGTGGGAGAGATAGCAGGGGGCCGACGTTTCCGGCCAGATATACAGCTTGACGGAATTCGCTGCTACTGTCTGCGTTAGCGAGTCGTATATTCTGAAGCTATGCTCTTCATTACCTTTGGCCCATTTTTCTTCGAGTGGTACCGATCCCTGGAGAAGAGCTACATCGAACGTTCCTTCGGTAGGAAAAGCCGGCATCTCAATCCACCCATAGGCAATCAATCCAAGCACTATACCAAGCGACACAAAGACAGAAGTCACTCGCTTTTCCAACTGCTGTGACTTGCGGAATACTTGCCAGATGAGGACATTCACGGTCACAATTAAAAAAGAGAGACCGTGCACCGAAATCACTGAGACTATCTGGAGAATGTACAAAAAATACGACTGGGTATAGCCAAGGTCCGACCAGGGGAAGGCAAGCTCCGTCAGGTTTCTGAAATACTCCATTCCAACCCATAAGAATGGAAGCAATACGAATCCGAGAAGCGGCTTTATGCGGTACAGTCGGCGAAATATCATCAAGATGGCTGTGTAGTAAAATGCTACGATTACAACCGCTGTGACCATCCCCGGCGGTGTTACCAGGGCAACCCAGTAGAGCGAAAAGAGATTGAAAAAGAAGCTGAAAAAGTAGGCGGCTTTGAATGCCTGCCGCCCATTAAGGGAAACGATAATCATCAACGGCCTGATCAACGCAAACCAAGCCAAAAAGCCGAAGTATCCGGGGTAGAAGGCCAGCGACAACAAAAACGACCAGATTGTCAGCTCCAGCCGCCGCTTGCGCACGTCGATATCCTGGGGGAGAAGTAATCGACCGATTCTTTTAAGAACGCTTGCCAGGGAACGAACCTCGTCCGATAAGTAATACCATTTTCTGATTATGATATATCAAACTGTAGGATAGCAATCCCAGACTCCTGTCTATAATCAGCAGGCGTCAGAGACACCTGTCCACTTTACTGGCTTATACAGCCTCTCATGGCAATCTCATGCTCCAATCAAAGGCAGGGTGCCCAGTAGATTCATCATCTGAGGCATAACGTCTTTTCCACGAATGAACCCAAGCCCGCCGTGAGCGCATGCCCGTTCGTTAAACGCACCCACGTTGTCGACTCTTACCCCGCTGCCGTGGAACATAATAGGAATCGGATCGCCTGAATGAGCTTTGAGTTCACACGGTGTTGAGTGATCGGCCGTCATAATGAACAGTACCTCCTCAGGCAAACTGTTGAAAGCTACAGCCGATCGATCGATCTTTTCAATGAAATCCCGCTTACCTTCATAGTTGCCGTCTTCACCGAGCGAATCAGTCGCCTTGACGTGCACAAACACGAAGTCGTAAGAATTAAGGTTCTCCATAGCCATTCGAAACTTTGCGTCAATGTCGGTATCAGGCAGACCTGTCGCGCCCGGCACATCCAACACCCTCATTCCTAAAAACGAAGCAACTCCTTTGTACAGTCCGCCACCGGCGATACAACAAGCCGAAAGCCCATAACGATCTTTAAAGCTTGGGATTTCCTTGTATTGTCCGGCCCCTCGCACGAGCAGGTAGTTGGCCGGAAGCTTACCCTCTTGCTTTCGTTTGGCGTTAAGAGGATGCTTTTTGAGAATTTCGTGCGCTTCTGCGAGGAACTTAGTCAGTACTTCTGCCGTATGCTTAGCTTCCGGGGTATCTTCTGTTGGTGTCACGGGCGTTCGTACAGGCTTATCAGTCTTATGAGGGTCGACATCGACAATAGCGCCTGACAGTCCCGTGCCGCGCATTATAACGCCTGCACGATGCGCCGTTCCCGGCTTCAGTATGAATCTCACACCATCAATTTCAATTCCATCTAATGCCTTTGTTAAGGGTTCAACGACCCGGATCCGACCGGCTCGCCGGTCTTTGATCAAAAGATCATCGTCTACTGTGCCGAAGTTGCCGCGTAGCGCCACATCGCCGTGGCGCAGTTGCAACCCGATGCCGGCCGCTTCAATAGGCCCACGACCGGAGTAGTGCCGGGTAATATCGTAACCAAGTATCGTCAGATGAGCGGTGTCGCTGCCGGGAGTGTGGCCCCTGCCCAAGGTGTGCATCATACCGCACTCAGATTCCCGAGCAAGCTTATCCAGATTTGGAGTTCTGGCTGCCTCCAGAGGCGTTTTGTTCCCCAATTCCCTTACCGGACGATCCCCTAGACCATCGCAGATGACAAGCACTACCTTCTTCAACATGTACGCTCAACCTCCGTTTACCGCGTGAGTGTTACTGTCAAACATTAGCCGACGAGCTTGACAGTTCCTTTTCCACGTTTGATCTCACCAATATGGTATGCCGTTTCACCTGCCTCTTTCAAATCTTTAATGATTTCGTCAGCATCTTGTTCCGCCACCACTAGAATAAACCCAATACCCATGTTAAACGTGGAGTAGGTATCCTCAGGATCAATGTTGCCGACCTTCTTGAGATAGTCAAAGATAGGCAACACCGGCCAGCTCCCCTTGGTAATGACAGCTTCGAGGCTGCTGGGCAGGACTCTTTTAAGGTTACCCGGAATCCCGCCACCGGTGATATGGGCCATACCGTGAATGTTGTACTTTTCTAACAACGGACGTACAACCGGCGCGTAACAGCGGTGAACCTCCATAAGGGCTTTGTCAATTGTTGTACCAAGCTCCTCAATCATGTCGCCCGGTTTCAGACCGGCAATTTCAAAGGCCACCTTCCGGGCCAGGGTGTAGCCGTTGGTATGTAGACCGTTTGACGGTAAGCCAAGGCAAACGTCGCCGGATTGAATCGCTGATCCGTCTATGATTTTACTCTGGTCAACCATACCCACAACAAATCCGACCAGATCATACTCGCCGGGATGGTAAAAACCAGGCAATTCAGCCGTTTCCCCGCCGATCAGCGCTGTCCCCGTAGCTTTACAAGCTCGGCTGATTCCAAAGACAACTTCAGCTACTACCTCGGGCTTCAGTTTGCCGACGGCAATATAATCGAGAAAAAAGAGCGGCTTAGCGCCATGTACCAAGATGTCGTTTATGCAGTGATTGACAAGGTCCTCGCCTACAGTATCATGCTTGTTGGTCATGAAAGCCAGCTTGAGCTTGGTCCCGACACTGTCGGTAGAAGAAATGAAGACCGGGTTCTTGATCCCGACCAAATCCGGCTTGAAAAACCCGCCAAATGACCCGATTTCTGTGAGCACCTGACTGTTAAATGTCTCTCGAGCCAGTTTCTTTATCCACTCCACCGCCTTGTCTCCGGCTTTAATATCCACCCCGCTGCCGGCGTAGGTTGTCGTATTTTTCTTTGGCATGACGGGTATATACGCCGCTGCTTTATAAAAGTCAACAGGTTGAGCTTGATCCCTGGGGCACACCTATGCAGTAGCAATCCCTGCCCGTGCATATTGACACTCCGTACCAAAACCCTATTTTCAGTACCAATCAGAAAGGACAAAGTAGCGTGGACAAATCACCGTACTCACTTCCTGAAATTTACGATATAGCTTTCACTTTCCGGGACTACTCTAAAGCAGTGGACTTCCTTGTTGAAGCCGCTTCGCGGAGCGGTTTTACAAAGGTCTTCTCGATGGTCGAGCTTGGCTGTGGACCGGGGCAATACTGCCGGGAGTTCAGTCGTCGTGGGATCATATCCTATGGAATCGACAGGTCACCTGAGATGGTACTATACGTCTGGAAGCTATGTGAACGGGAGAAACTGGCCAGCGAGATACTTGAAGCTGACTTTCGGACGTTCAACCTACCCCAGCCGGTCGAGCTGGCGGTGTGCATGATGGCTACTTTTAACCTCCTGCTGACTAACGAGGATATAATCGAACATTTGGGCAGCGTGGCTGACAATCTGATCGATGGCGGGCTATACATCATTGAACTAAGCCATCCCCGCGATATGTTCCAGCTCCGTACCAGTACCAATTATATGTGGGAAATGGAGAGAGACGGTATTAAGGTCAAAACCGACTGGGGCAGTGATGCTACTGTCGAT
>CAZYRH010000114.1:0-7721 GCA_964650395.1 uncultured Ignavibacteriales bacterium | reverse complement strand
CTGTTTCACGACTGCTTTAAACGAAGTTTTTCTTTTGACATTTTTTTGTTGCCTTGAGGAATTTGATGAGATTATATATACTCGTTGAATGAGAAAATATGTAATGCGAACCTCTTGAGAGAAAGGAACGCTTGATGATGAAGAAAACAGGGATTGTTGTTGCGGCCCTGGCCTTGCTCGTGGCAGGCTGTGGTGTCAACAAGGACTATGTTCAGGAGCAGATCAGTCAGTCAGAAAGCCGCACAAGCTCTAAAATCGCAACTTTGCAGGACAAGACTGACGTCAATGCCGGCGAAATCGCCAAGCTCCAATCACTAGCTAAGCAGCTTTCAGACAAAACCGATATGGCTATCAACCAGGCCAAGGGATTTGAAAACTACCAGATTATTTGGTCGGGTGTGATAAGCTTTGACTTTGACAGTTACAAGATCACTGATGCTGCTGCTTCCATCTTAAATGAAGCCGGCCAGAAGATGGAAGAGCATCCTGGCTCGTTGATTGAGATTGCCGGGCATACTGATCGGACAGGTTCGGCCAAGTATAATCTCATGTTAGGTGAGAAACGTTCCAATGCGGCCAAACGGTTCCTTGCAGAACGCTTCGGTATCTCGCTGTACCGTCTCTTCATTGTCTCGTACGGTAAGGAAAAACCGGTCGCTATGCCTGACGAGCGAAACGCCGCATCTAAGAATCGCCGGGTGACGCTGAAGGTTTGGGGTCAGCTTTAGGCTTAGATCAAATTCATGTAGCTGGGTGCTTGTGCCCTCAATAATGGTGTCGGGTTCTTCGTCTGCCTGAGGCAGACGGGGGTCCCGGCTCACTTTTTCTATGGTAGCATTCCAGCGTGAAACCTCTCCAGATGCACAGCTCTCCTGATAATACCTTCAGTAGGGATGGTGGTATGATGGCGCTCACTACGCCATGTAGCCAGATGTACGTAACGATCACGTTAAAACTAGCTGAATTTGTTTATCTTTCGTAATATCAATCCTGAAGGAGGATTTTCTTATGTTCATCGGCGTGCTGCTTGTTCTTCTGGGTATTTTAATGCTCTTGGATCGTGTGGGCATACTCTCAGGCCCAGTGTGGGATTACTTCTGGCCGCTGGCGCTAGTGGCGCTCGGGCTTTCAATGATTATCAGGAGTAAAAGAAAGAAGATTTCCTAACGTTGAAAAAACCATTTTACTTTGATCCCTTCGCAAAGGGAAGCGCCGTCTTTCTGGGGCCGACCGAAGCTAAACTCATGGAGCTGGCCTGGGAAAAGGAAAGCCTGACGGTGAAGACAGCGCTATACTACTTCAGTACCGAAAAGGAGCCAGCGTACACCACGGTTATGACGGTACTTGGAAGGTTGACTGATAAAGGATTCCTGCGCAAGCATAGAGAAGGTCGGGGATTCGTTTATACGCCTGCGGTGGATAAATCTACGTTTGTGAAGCAGCGGGTTAAGGTTGTTACCGATTGTATCACGCGCAATTTCAAAGGCCGCCGCTGAATACCCGGTGTACATCCTTGAGCGGATTTGGCCACGATGCACCGAAATTACTTGGGATTCTCCTCCAATTCGATGAGAACTCCATTCATGCTTGAAGGATGAATAAAAGCAATCTTTCGACCTTCTACTCCAAACCGAGGTGTCTCATCAATTAGCCTGACACCGGCTGATTTGAGCTCGGACAGTTTACTTTCAATGTCATCCACGTAGAAACAGATATGGTGAAGTCCTTCACCCCTCTTAGCGATAAATGCGGCAACGGGACTGTCCGTGGCGGTGGCCGCTACCAACTCGATCCGTCCTCCTTTAATTGATTCATGTTCGCCGTGCCCTGAGAAGATAGCAACCTTCACCTTCTGGTCGGGGACCTCTGCCAGAAAAGGCTCCTGTTGGCCGGTGAGCATCCGGTAGCGATCAATCGCTTGTTCAAGGTCAGCCACGGCGATGCCAATATGAGAAATAGAAGGTCGAGACATATCCATTCTATTCATCCTCAGCAGCTTCAGCAGCAGCGGCTGAGTCCGACACGCGGATTTTTTCCTCATAGTCCAGTTGAAGGTCTTTGACTGTAACGGTGGGTTTGATCCAACGTCCGTTCTGGTAGTAAACAACGAGTTTATCGTCAAGAGACGACTTCTTGCCGGTTGGTCCTTCAAAATGGACCGTGACATCAACGGAAGCAGAGTCATGGTCAAAGAATTCAATGTGCCTGATTTCAATAAACGTTATCGTATCAGCGTGAGCTGCGCGAATTTCACCCATCTTCAAGTATTCATCGAAGCTTTTCTCATCGATAAAGTATTCAAATTCATTCTCATACAATCCCGATTTGTCGCCATATCGCACCCGGGTTATAACCTCGTTCAGCATTTCATCAATGGCTTTCTCTTCCGATGGTTCGCCTTCTGCTGCACTCGAGGCCAAGGTTGTATCTTTCTCCTTTCCGCCGGTCGTGCTCGTCCCATTCTTCTTGCTGCAAGCGCCAAGAAAACCAACACTTACACACAGTAGTATAATTAAAAGTACTTCACGCACTACTTTCATGGTATTCACCCCACACTTCTCGGAAAACGTCAGAAATTTCTCCAACCGTTGCATAGTTTTCCACTGCTGCAATAACGGGATCAACAACATTGCCGCCATTGCAAGCCGTGTCTTTCAGTTGTCCAAGGGACACATTGGCTGCTTTGTTATCACGAGTCGAACGTAGTTTCACCAGTGATTCAACCTGCTTTCGTTCCAGCTCAGGATTAACTTTCAAAATACCGGGCACCTCGACTCTTTCGGATTTATATCGATTGACACCAACGACAATCGCCTCGTCCTGTTCAACTGCCTTTTGGTATTGATACGCCGACTTGGCGATCTCATCACGGAAATAGCCGGTCTTGATGCAGCGCACCGAGCCGCCCAGACTTTCTATATGCTCCATCATTGATTTGATTTTCTTTTCCAGCTCATAGGTCAGGTATTCAACATAATAAGAACCGCCCAGCGGATCAACCGTCGTCGCTGCGCCTGACTCGTGGGACAGAATCTGCTGGGTACGCAGGGCGATCTCTACCGACTTCTCGCTGGGGAGAGCTAAGGCTTCATCATAGGAATTCGTGTGGAGCGACTGCGTTCCGCCCAGCACCGCCGCCAGCGCCTGGACAGTAGTTCGAACAATGTTGTTTTCCGGCTGCTGGGCCGTCAAAGTAGAGCCGCCTGTCTGAGTATGAAACCGCAAGAGCATCGACTTGTCGTTTTGGGCACTGAAACGTTCTTTCATAATGCCGGCCCATATTCTCCGGGCCGCCCTGAACTTGGCGACTTCTTCAAACAGGTCGTTATGAGCCGCAAAGAAAAACGACAAACGGGGAGCGAACTGTTCAATATCCAATCCGGCTTCCAGCGCCGCCTGCACGTAGGCTATAGCGTTGGAAAGGGTAAAGGCAACCTCCTGCGCAGCGGTGGCGCCGGCTTCACGAATATGGTAACCGGAAATCGAGATGATGTTGTATTTCGGCAAATACTTGTTGGCATAGGCAAAAGAGTCAGTGATAATTCTCATAGACGGTTCAGGGGGCAGGATGTAGGTCCCGCGAGCGATAAACTCTTTGAGGATGTCGTTTTGAACAGTCCCCATCAGCTTCTCCGAAGGCACACCCTGTTTTCTGCCAACAGCGACATACATAGCCAGAAGGATGACGGCAGTGGAATTGATCGTCATCGACGTGGAGACTTTATCAAGAGGGATGCCGTCAAACAGGATTTCCATGTCCTGCAGAGAATCAATGGCAACACCGGTGCGGCCAACCTCGCCTGCAGCCAAGGGATGGTCGGAGTCATACCCGATTTGAGTCGCCAGGTCAAAAGCCACCGACAGACCGGTCTGGCCCTTCTCCAGTAGATATTTGAATCTTCGGTTCGTCTCGGCGGAGGTGCCGAATCCGGCATACTGGCGCATAGTCCACAGCCTACCCCGATACATGTTGGGATAGATACCACGAGTGAACGGAAACTCCCCCGGCAGGGAGTCAAGCAGGCGAGACCTGTCTTTTTTGACGTCGATGTCTTGTTCTGTTAGGACAATAGGAATCTCAATACCTGAAGTTGTCTTTTTAATCTTTTCCGACACCTATTCAAACTCCAGCAATTTGTCACCCTTTTCCACCGACATACCTCCAGAAATATAAACCGCTTTGACTGTCGCCTCTCTTTGGGCCTTAATGATATTTTCCATCTTCATTGCCTCGATAACAAGCAGCGTCTGCCCTTTGGCGACCTTGTCTCCCGGTTTCACCTTGACCTCGACCACCAGCCCCGGCATGGCCGCTTTGAGTTGCTTAGTCATGGATGCTTCGGAAGACATTCCAGAGGTCTTGCGCAGTTGAGCCAGATTGTAGTCTTCGATCTCCGCCGGAATTTCCATCCCTTTCATAAAGACGGTCTTCCGGTTATCGTAGCCGTTGGAACGGACATCCACCTCATGCGCCTGGTCGTTAATCAAAAGTAGAGACCGGCTCTCGCCTAAGCGGTAGCTTGCTACTTCAACTTTCCTCCCGTTAACAACAGCGAAATACTTCTCGGAGCGGTACTCAAGCTCTATATCAAACTCTTTTCCGTCTATGTTGACCAGGTAGTGTGCCATCAGCGACTCCCCGTAAAGGTACGCAGATTGGAGCGTTTGTGAAATGAAGCCCAATTGGAGGTAGGCCTGTCCGTCCGGAGTTGATGGCCAACGGTAATTCTGCGCTCTTTGGTAAAGGTATCCAAGGCTATTGCGATAGCAGCGTTTTCGCGCAGGCTGTCATCAAGGACTCGATAGCTGTGGTCAGGATATTGCTCTTCGAGGAATCTCGTCGACAGATCACCGGCGATAAACTTGTCATTGCTCAACACCACCCAGTGGAAACCGATCGTGGTCTTTACACCAGACACCCGGTACTCCTCAAGGGCTCGCCGCGCTCGGCTGATGGCTTCGGTGCGATCCTGCCCCCACACGATCAGTTTGGCAATTATTGGATCATAATAGACAGGGATATCGGAAAAGATCACCACACCGGAGTCAACCCGCACCCCAGGTCCGGCTGGAAGGCGGTAGTTCTTAAGAATGCCAGTTGACGGCATAAATCCTTCTTCAGGGTCTTCGGCGTAGATGCGGCATTCGATAGCATGCCCGGTTTGAGTAATGTCTTCTTGTCTAAAGGGCAACTTGTTACCTTCAGCGATGCGGATTTGTTCTTTGACCAAATCCAAACCAGTCACCATCTCCGTCACCGGATGCTCCACCTGCAAGCGCGTGTTGACTTCGAGGAAATAGAACGTACGATCTTCGTCAACCAGGAACTCCACTGTACCCGCTCCCACGTAGTCGCTCTGTTTGGCGACCCTGACCGCCGCTGCACCCATCTTTTTGCGGAGTTCCGGGGTCATAATCGGTGATGGTGATTCCTCAATGACTTTCTGGTGGCGGCGCTGAATCGAGCACTCGCGCTCACCGAGATGAACACAGTTGCCATGCTGATCACACAGGATTTGGAACTCAATATGGCGTGGGCGGGCAAGGAACTTCTCGATGTACACCCGACCGTCACCGAAAGCCGAAGCCGCCTCGCGGCTGGCCGCCTCTAACGCTTCTTCCAGCAATTCCGGGGAGTCCACAATGCGCATCCCCTTACCACCACCGCCAGCAGCCGCCTTGACAAGAATGGGGAAGCCTACGGAGTGGGCTTTTTCGAGTATCGCATCAGCGTCATCATCAGGACCAAGCTCAGCTCCGGGCGTTATCAGCAAACCGGCTTCAAGGGCTGTCTTGCGAGCTTTTAATTTATCGCCCAACAATCGAATCGCTGCGGGTGTGGGACCGATGAAAATAATGCCCTCATCGACACAACGCTGCGAAAACTTGTCGTTTTCAGCAAGGAATCCGTACCCGGGATGGATGGCATCCGCGCCTGATCGCCTGGCGACGTCAATGATTTTGTCATGAACCAGATAGCTCTCCGTTGACGGCGGTGGGCCGATGTGATATGCCTCGTCGGCCATCCGCACATGGTAGGCAGTTTTATCACACTCGGAGAAAACAGCCACCGAGGTAATCCCCATATCCCGGCAGGCGCGCATCACCCTGACGGCAATCTCGCCACGATTGGCGATGAGGATTTTGTTGATCTTGTGATTCATTACAACTCAATCGTTTGAATGGGGCAGATGTGGACATCTGCCGCCCACAAATAACTGTAGGTCGGGTTCCGAATCCACCACAAGTGGATGAGAAACCCGACTAATCTTCCTCGAAATAGTCAGTATCCACTTTCTTAATATCATAACTGGCTACAACTGAGACACCAAGGTTGTGGTCAATCATTAGCTTAGCCAACATTGCACCATCAATAAGAACAATCTTCTTTTCGATTTTCTTTACATAGTCCCGTGCCTCTGCAGAAAACTGTGATGTCGTAATCAAAATACCTCTCTTGGCACGGACACCCTCCAGGCTGCCCGCGAAAGCTTGAACGACCGGTCTCCCTACTGTGTTTTCCCAGCGCTTAGCCTGAATATAGATTACATCTAATCCCAGTTTATCTTCCTTAATGATTCCATCTATACCCCCATCACCAACACGACCGATTGCCTCTCCTGCGTCTTTTCGGGAACCTCCGTAACCCATCTTCACCAAGAGATGAACGACTAAACTTTCGAAAAACTGCGGAGTCCCGGACTTTATTTTGTCAAGGAGATCGACTATAAGTCCTTCATACATTTCAGAATAATTGTCCTCAAGGATCTCTTCAGGAGTTCTCTTGAGCACATCGGGTTCAATCGAAACGGCACCAGGTTTTTTCTTTCTTCCCTTGAATTCTCGAAACTCAGGGAATCTTTCTAAGTATTGATTATTTAGTTTCTTCGGGCTAGCTTCTAGAACTTGGATCCCCCTCTCCGTGATCTGTAAAACCCCTCTTTCTGGTGAATCCAACAAGCCAGACATCTTCAAATATGTTCTTGCCCAACCTACACGGCCATCAAATCTGCGTTGCTGTCCGCTTGGATATAGTTCCTTGCGCTCGTTTTCAGAGAGACTGAACCCTTGGGCTAACCTCTCAATGACTTCAGACATCTTATGTCTCTGCTTGTCACCAGCCAACCGTAGCAGCGGCAACATTATGCTTTCGTAATCCGGAATAGCCATAGTCTACAACGGTATATTCCCATGCTTCTTGGGTGGGTTAGAGTCTTTCTTGGTTTCCAGCATCTCAAAGGCGCGGATCAGGCGGGGACGGGTAGTCTTTGGTTCGATGACATCATCAACATACCCGCGCGCAGCAGCGCTAAACGGATTGGCAAACTTGGCCCGGTAGTCTTCAGTTCTCTTCTGTAGCTCTGCATCGGGATCAGAGGCTGCGGTAATATCTCGTTTGAAGATAATTTCCGCCGCTCCCTTGGGGCCCATGACCGCAATTTCAGCCGTCGGCCAGGCGTAGTTCATGTCGCCGCGCACGTGCTTGCTGTTCATAACGTCATAGGCGCCGCCGTACGCTTTGCGCGTGATGATTGTCACTTTGGGTACTGTCGCTTCGCAGTAGGCATACAAAAGCTTGGCGCCTTCTTTAATGATACCCCCATGTTCCTGATCGGTGCCCGGTAGAAAGCCGGGGACATCTTCAAATGTAATCAGCGGGATGTTGAACGCATCACAAAAACGAATAAAGCGCGCACCTTTTTTCGATGAGCTTATGTCCA
>CAZYRH010000113.1:0-7811 GCA_964650395.1 uncultured Ignavibacteriales bacterium | reverse complement strand
CAGCCATCTGTAAATGACAGCTAAAAATTATGAGTTTTTCAACAGCCTGCTAGTGTTGCGTCCCAAATATATGTTCACATATTCTTTTGCAGTAGCACGGGCATCATGCCCGTGAATCATGGGCAAGATGCCCATGCCACGATTTAATTTGCTGCTTTTTTTATTAGCATGTATTTCTGGGACATCACACTAGCAAGGGAGGATTGTTGACTTTCGAGGTACCCTCTGTTACCTTGCGGCGTGACGTCACTAATCCAATGAGACACTGGAAAAAGGAGCATGCCAAAGAAACAAGAGGGCTCACAAAACGGTCTGTTAGTTGTATATACCGGCAACGGCAAGGGTAAGACCACAGCAGCGCTGGGGATGTGCGTCAGGGCGGTCGGCTATGACTGGAATATCTGCTTGATCCAGTTTATCAAAGGAAGCTGGAAGTATGGTGAGTTGGAGGGTATTAAACGGCTTCAGCCGAATGTCGAACTGCACGTGGTGGGCGAAGGATTTGTCGGTATTGTTGATGATACAAAAAGTTTCGAACAACATCGGCAGGCTGCCCGAAAGGGGGTTCTGCTGGCTGTGGAAAAGGTGAAATCCAGTCGGTATCAACTGGTTATTCTTGATGAACTGAGCGTGGCTTTGAAACTCGGAGTAGTGACGGACGAGGAGACTAAATCTATTCTTGACGCTCGCAGCCACACTCAGCACCTGGTTATCACTGGGCGCGACGCTCCCGAGTGGTTGAAAGAGAAAGCTGACCTGGTGACAGAAATGCGCGAAGTTAAACATCCTTACCAAAAAGGAATGCAGGCCCAGGAAGGAATAGATTGGTAGCCCTGTTCAGAGCAGAGAAGGTACTCTCCTGAGGCAAGGCTTGGAATCCCCAGTATCTCTGCAGATGAGAGCCGGGAGCTGCTTTTGGTCGAGTTGTAAACTTACTGTGTTTTTCTAATCCCAAGGAACTTAAGAATCAATCAAATGTTTGTTACAATTAGTAAACTTATAATCGCAGCATGAAAGAGTTACAAGACAACCTTGACAAGTCGGATGTGCATATAGCTTGGAGTAATAAGAATGGTAGAAGAAAAAAGGTATGATATTGTCATTGTCGGTGGCGGTCCGGGCGGCCTCACCGCTGGTTTGTATGGCGCCAGAGCCATGAGAAAAACTGTGGTTTTGGAAAAGTATCTCCCTGGCGGGCAGATAGCCAATACTGAAGAGGTTGAGGACTACCCTGGTTTTGAGCACATATCGGGCAGCGACCTGGCCACGAAAATGGCCAACCACGCCAAAAAGTTCGGCCTTGAAGTCGAATCGGAAGAGGTAGTTGAGGTTTATGTCGAGGGGGACGACCGGGTTGCACGCTGTGCTTCCGGTAATCTCTACCGGGCCAAAGCCATCATCCTTTCAACGGGGGGATCACCGGTAAAGCTAAACGTTCCGGGCGAGCAGGACTATACCGGTAAGGGAGTTTCTTACTGTGCCATTTGTGACGGCGCCTTTTTCCGGGACCAGGTAATTGCCGTAGTCGGCGGCGGCGACGCCGCAGTCGAAGAAGCCATTTTCCTGACCAAGTTTGGATCCAGGGTATACGTCATTCATCGACGGGACGAGCTTCGCGCACAGAAAATCATCCAGCACCGGGCTTTTAACAATACCAAAATCAAGGTGATATGGGATAGTGTAGTGGAGTCGATAAATGGCAACAACAAGCAAGTCACTGATCTATCGTTGAAGAACGTCAAATCCGGAGAAAAATCAACGCTTGCGGTCGGCGCGGTGTTTGTTTTTATCGGTTTTCATCCCAACTCCAATATCACCCGAGAACCCATGCACCAAGACCAAGGAGGGTACATTGTTACGAACGAAAGGATGGAAACATCCATTAAAGGCATCTACGCCTGCGGTGACGTTCGCTCCCAATTAGTCCGGCAGATAACCAATGCTGTTGGCGACGGAACCACCGCGGCTGTAGCGGCCGAGAAATACATTGAAGAATTGGAAGACAAGCTCGCACCGAGGATATAAGTAGCGTGATGTGCTTTTGATAAGTCGGCTTATAATTTATACAGTAAGCAGTAGTGTTCTTTGAAGTGTTTCGAGCAACATCGGCTTTTTTGCCACTGGCGGTTTGGTGAATCAGCGCCACTGAGATCAATATGCAACCACTTGCTTATTTACGTTAGAATGAGAGAAGGCGATCATAACCGGCTGTTATATTTGACCGAAAAGAAAATTCAATCGCACACTTGAAATTCAAGCGTTTATTTATTATGATATAAAGGCAACAATTACCGACGCTCCTTTAGTATTGTTGGCACGAGCCTTGCTTGAAGGACTATACTGAGAGTTAGTGCTTGAGAATACGCGGGAGTGGTGTTGTGCTGGAACATCCAGCCGCCTGACGCTAGAGTCGGGTATCCCCCCTCCGCCACTCCCGCTTTTTTTGACCTTGCACCCTCCTTCCACCAGTTCAGGTCACCCCTTATCTGTCGATATATTATCTGATAATGATGAAATGGCGGACCTTACACAAAATGATAAGACTGCCCAGCCCTGGTTTTTTTACGAGGCTGGGCAACATCATTCTTATTCAGGTCCTCTTTGTCTTTATGGCTGTGGCGCTGCTTCTTTTTTTCCCCCAACCGGAGCGATTAATCGATTCTGACCTTGACTCACGAGAAGCTGAACTCAAGGTATTAGCGACCAAGATCAGCTCTGTTTTCAACGAGGAGTTTCATCCGCTCGATACCTCTATTAGCAAAAAAAAGGTTCAGTCATTGCTTTCTTCTCTTTTCATGCCGGTGGGGAACATTACCTATGCGGAAATCTTCGTCCCGAAAGGTGCTCCTCAGGGTTTTGCTCCCATCTTCAGGTTTGAACGGTCGAAAGAGTCTCACAGTTCGGAACCCTCGGACGAGGAAATGTCCGATATCATTGATCCTAAGATTATTCGCCAGAAGTTGAAGCAGCCACCCGGTCTTTTCATCCCTCCTATCCACAGCAGCAAACATTCAATCTACTATTATCCCTTCAGGGTACAACCGGACCTACCAGCGGTTCTTGTTACTATCTCAAAACACGATCTGGTAATATCAAGCCGTTCGCGGCTTCAGTACGCTTTGCTGGTATTGTTCTTATGTTCTGCCTTGGTGTCATTGTTGACAGTGTATCTCATTGCCAACAGGTTCAAGGAACCGCTCAACAGGCTCATCCACGGAATAGAAAAAACAACAGAGGGTGAGTTGTACTACTTAATTGAAGCCGAAGGCGATAGTGAACTTCGGAAATTGACGACAGCCTTCAATAAAATGTCTCGAACTCTTTGGGAGGATCATAAAAAGCTCAGGCGGTATAATTATGATCTAAAAAATTCTAACCTCTCACTGCTGGAGTCACAGTTGTTTCTCGCCACCCTTATCGACAGCTCTCCCTTATGCGTTGTAGCGGCATCTACCCAGGGAAAGATAATGATTATTAACCGCCGGGTCTCCAGGGATTTTGGTTATGGTGAGAGGGAAGCTATAAGCAAAAACGTAGACGAACTGTTTACTCATGCCGTTAAAACGGATCTGAACATCAAGTCGCCAGACAGTGACCACCCGGGCGTGGAGGTACTGTGCAAACGACGCGACGGCTCCATTTTCCCGGCCTACCTCATCGTGGCGCCCGTGATGACAAGAGATGGAAACATCACCGCCTACCTGTACATTATTCGCGACATCTCTGAAAGCAAGAGTTTCCAGCAGATGATGGTCAGGCTGGATCGGTACTACACGCGAGGTGAAACAGCGGGTGAGATTGCCCACGAAATCAATAACTACTTAACCGTCTTGTCAGGTAATATGGAATTGATACCCCTCCTGTTGAATAAAGGAGATACGAACAAGGTTCACCAAAGGATCAACCTGATGCGAGAGACGGTAGGCAAAATTGCACGTTTTACTGACGGTCTGATGGACACCAATCCGGATGAGATAAGGTTTGAACCAGCGGATATTAACCAGTTGGTAGAGAATGCGGTGGCTTTTCTGAAGCCTCAGAATAGATTCGATAACATCAAGATGACATCCAACCTTGCGACTGATTTGTCCCTCATGGAGATCGATATCAGCCAGATTCAACAAGTTCTGGTCAATCTGCTGTACAATGCGGCCGAGGCTTTTAAAGATCAGCCCAATGAGAAAAAGATATGGATAACAACTTCTTTAGTCCCTAATGCCCCAGAGAAAACGGTGCGGGTCGAGGTGAAGGATAATGGTCCTGGGGTAGTCGAGAACAAACAGGAGCTGTTGTTTGTCAAGCGCTTTACCACCAAACCGAGAGGGCACGGTATCGGGCTGATAACATGCCGGAAGATAATCGAGGCTCACAGCGGCAGGATAACATACCGCAAAGAGGACGGAGCCACGTTCTCTTTTGACGTTCCAATCAAGAGAAAACAGCCTATCAGTGAAGCCACCGCTGAAACCGCCGTCAAACCATCACCTCAACCGGCGTAACTTTTGGTTGTTGGCAAGAGCTATTTGATGTAGCTTAATTGTATGCCTCAGTTGCGTCGGACTGCTTACACTCATCTTGACCAGCGCATCACAAGCGCTATCGTGGTTGTGCTGGCCTTAGCTGTTCTTATCATCACCTGGGTAAGCATCAGAGAGAGCCGGTCGGACAGTTTTGAGCTATTGGTTCGCCAGGGGACGGCTTTCACTGAAGCCCTCGCTCAGGCGGCTGAAAATGCCATTGTTTCCGAGACATCCTACGACTACCTGGTTCACAAAAGATACGCTGAGGTCGTTGCCGATCTCGCCGAAACAGATTTGAAGTCGCTCACTGATCAGCATCTGGTTCAAATAGCCGAGACACACAATTTGTACGGTGTATTTGTATTCAGCGCTGATTCCAGCTTGGTGGCTGGAAGCGTAGTCGGTGGCCCAAAAGTCGCCCTACCTGATTTTGTCTATGAAGAGGCGTATCAACTCATAGCCAACCCTGTGAGTAACTATGTTCTCCTGCTGGATGAGGGAGAGCACCTCGGAGAGGCAGTCCATTATTATCTTGAAATCACAAGTAACCTTGACCGGGTCGTACTGATTATAGCTGACGCCCAGTACTACGTTGATGCGCTTCAGCAGACCCAGATTGGCTATCTGGCCCAGAAAATGGCCAGAGAGCGGGGCGTCGTATATATCCTTTACCAATCAACCGAGGGCATCATTTTTTCCTCTCGAGCCCCAGGCCAGATTCTGGCCATTGAGTCCGATCCCTTCCTGTCGCAAGCCCTCGCCAGCGACACTATCATGCACCGGGTCTATGAATTTCAGGACAACCAGGTCTTGGAGCTGGTGCGACCCTTTACCACCACGAAGTATCCGTATGGGCTGTTGCGGGTCGGCCTCTCTTTGGATCGTTTCTTCTCGGTTTCGAAAGGTTTTGACCGTCAGATGGTGGCTCTTGCCGGGACACTCTTTGTGCTGGCGATAGTGGCGCTTTTATATCTCAACAGCCGACGAAAAAGAAAAGAGATTGCCTTACAGTATACCCGGATAAAATCCATAACGGACAAGATCTTTGATGAGATGCGTACCGGCGTGGCAGCGGCTGACGAAAAAGGGACGATTACGCTTGCCAATGATGCCTTTGCAAGAATCATTGGCTTGGCCGATTGTGTTGGAAAAAAATGGGACGACGTAATTGCCGTGAGGGATATGGCCTTTCGGCAAATAGCATCCGCCGGAGAACCCTCCATCGAAAGGGAAATTACACTTGATAGCGATGGCCTGAGAAAAACTCTTCTGATTGTTGCCTCCAAGCTGCGCGCTGAGAATGATGAGTTGGGGGGAGTTATTATCGTTGTCTACGATATTACGCGTCTGAAGGAATTCGAGCGCAAGTCTGCTCGTCGGGAGCGACTGTCAGAGATGGGGAACCTGGCTGCTGGCGTGGCGCATGAAATTCGCAACCCCCTCAACACGATCTCAATTGCTGTCCAGCGACTCGCATCGGAGTTTGTGCGGAGTGAAGACAGTGAAGAGTACTTATCGATTACCAACCAGATTAAAGCTGAAACAAAAAGGCTCAATGAAATTATCAGCAAGTTCCTGGCCCTTTCACGCGAGGAGAGAAAGCGATACAAGACCATCAATCTAAACGACTTTTTAGCTGAGACAGTAGAGTTCCTCAAACCGGAGGCCGAGAAGCTTAAGCTTCATTTATCAGTGAAAGTGGAGCCGGGTCTCATATTGGAGGCCGACCGGGACGGCTTGAAGCAGATTCTTATCAACCTGTTTAATAACGCTAAGGAGGCCTTAGGCGGACAGCCGGGGCAAATAGCAATTGTTGCCCAGGCTCACAACAACACTATCGAGATTGCTTTTTCTGACAGTGGCCCCGGCATTAAAAAAGAACTGCGCGAGAGCATATTCACCCCCTACTTCACTACCAAGGAAGCCGGCACCGGCCTCGGTTTACCGACCGTTCACAAAACCATTTCCGATTTAGGGGGCGACATCCGCGTTGAAGAAAGCGAGTGGGGCGGCGCGAAGTTTGTCATCATCATACCCCGATGAACAAGAAATCTAAAGAGCAATAATAATTAAAGTAGCTCCTTGTGCGCCAATAATGAAACCAATAATGTTGAGGAGTCATCCCCGCGAAAGCCGGCCATCTGCCTTTGGCGGACTGTCAGACATAAATCTAAAAAAAGCAATTATGAACTCACAAATGCATTGCGGGTCGTACGATTGAAATAACAAGAGAAATGGATTCCAGCTTCTCCTCTACCTCCGCTTGATGCTCCCTGAACCGGAGACGTGCTTCTCGGTGTGTTTCGGATCGCCGTAATACGAGATATCACCGCTGCCATAGACGGCGACGTCGAGACTTTCCTCGGCGTACACCCGTGCGTTACCCGATCCTTTGATGGTCACCGTCGCCTCCTTCGCAACCAGATCACGAGTGTCAACGTCGCCGGATCCGTACACATTGATCTCCAACTCCTCAACCTTACCTTCGGCAGAGAAATCCCCGGAGCCGCTGATGCGACACTCAAGAAAGTCGCCCTCGAGGTTCCTGACCGTGATATCGCCGGAGCCATTGATGTTATACCTGAGAATATCGCTATTGAGATTCTTGACCGTAATATCGCCAGAGCCTTTAGTGTGGCACTCAAAGGTTTCACTATCGGTTTCACTATCGAAGCCACCCACGGTGATATCGCCGGAGCCGCGGGCAGTCACGCCTTCCAGCTTCGGTACGGTGATTTCGACCTGGCATGTGTGCTTAGAACGGTAGGACTCGTCTGAGTAGATTTTCAACGTCTTTCCTTTGACTCTCGTCTCGATAAGGTCGACGAGGTTGTCGTCAAACGTGAGCAATACTTCCTGCTTTTCGCCAGCCTTGACAAAGACATCAAAGGCTCCGGAAGTTTCAATCCATGTAAACTCCTTCACGTCACGGTCTTCGGTAACCATGTCGCCGGAGCCTTTGACGCCTTTTTCTCCAAACGTCCAATTGAACCAGTCACCTGCCTCCACCGATCCGAACATCATCAGAACCGTGGCAGCAAGCCCAATGGCCGACAGAGCCTTACCTCTTAG
The DNA here is from genome assembly GCA_964650395.1 of uncultured Ignavibacteriales bacterium. Taxonomy (GTDB): domain Bacteria; phylum Zixibacteria; class MSB-5A5; order GN15; family FEB-12; genus CAZYRH01. The sequence continues at coordinate 219 of CAZYRH010000113.1, read as the reverse complement.
CATTGATCCTCCGTCCTGTTTCTGTTAATTCCTTTTTACTTCTGGATACGGGAAAGACGATTGAAAGTTGCGCTTGCTTCTGTGGTTATCATGCCCCCATAACCTCGAAGCGGCGGAGGTGCCGTGGGCACAATTATTGTCTCTGCCGAAGTTCAGGTGTCATGCTTCGACTCAGCTCACCTATGAAAAGGTCGCTGTCAATGTTTTTTTCTTTCCGTA
>CAZYRH010000112.1:0-7951 GCA_964650395.1 uncultured Ignavibacteriales bacterium | reverse complement strand
ACAGGGCGCAAAAGAAACATACCGGTGGTACCGGCAGAAGGGATGGCTGAAGTGATATCTCTTGAGTTGATGCTGTATTGCCTGGTTGTGGGCGGTATGTACCTGTTGCTTATCAGCATCCTGCTTGAGATGATAGGTCGGGGTTTGAAGATCTCCCGCGGTATTCCGGCTGAGCTTTTGGAGAGCACTGGCTGGACGTGGCTTGCGATAAACTACGTCATGGAGCTTCTTTTTTTCGTCTTTATCCCCACTTTTGCCTACAGTTTTCTCTATCTAATTCTCCCCCTCTCAGGCATTCGTGCCGGCATGGCGGGTGCGCTGTTTGCCTTCACTCTGGGGGTGGTTCCGGCCTTGATGGGACTTGCCGTACGCCTTAAACTCTCGATGCCGTATCTTCTGTATTTCCTGCTTGGTCTGCTGCTGAAGCTGGCTGGCACTTTGACTATCATCGGGTACCTCTACTCGCTGTAAGCAGCAGCAGTGGGGCGGCTGGAAATTTCAGCTTGACACGCGGTAGTGGGAATATTTTATTAAAATAAATGGACGCGAGATTCACTTAAATAGAGACTTCGGTTGTTTTAGTGGAAGAAAGGAGCCTCTGTTTTAGCGACCAAGGGTTGCCCATGTTCTGCTGGCCTTTGGTGTGATGGTGGCATTTGTAATTCTGTTACAGTCAATTGATAAGGTAGGCTGATGTAGCCCACGACCTTCACCCTAATTGAGACTGGAGGAGGTGATAGGCCAGACGTAAATTAAAGCAATGTCAGTTTTGTATTGAGTAACGGCTTCTTAAACACAAGAGGAGGAATAGTGAAAAAGTCCTTTATAGTCTTGCTGACGCTGCTTCTGGCAGTATCCGCAGCGAGTGCTGCTGATAAGATTACAACGGTGCAGCGTCCAACTGGGCTTCCCTCATTCGTGGGCTACGTGCCTGACAGACTCATCGTGGTGATGCAGCCCGATGTCGGCAAGCTGAATATGCGGATGGCTGCTAACGCCGTCGTGCATATCGGTGAACCAGATTTTGACAAGATCTCTGATAGGTTTGCTGCTTCCAGCATAAAGAAGCAGTTTGTGGGCTCCGAGCTAGGTACGTTCTCTAAAACCGCTGAACTTGCTAAATACTACAAGATTTAGTTTAAGGCAGGTTCCCTGGAAGAAGCTATGGAAGCCTATCGCAACCACCCAATGGTCGAGCGGGTTGAACCGATAGGTATTCATGCGATGTATGCCACACCGAATGATTTCTATTACTCATATCAGTGGCATCTGAATCAAGCCAGCGACCATGATATCGATGCTCCCGAGGCATGGGACATTGAGGCCGGCAGTGATGCAACCGTAGTTGCTATACTCGATTCCGGTACTCGCTATTATCATCCTGATTTGGGCGGCGTAAACGGATCGCCTTCAAATCCCGGAGCTTCACGCGGCAATATGTGGATCAATAACGCCGAGTTGAACGGCTCTGCAGGCGAAGATGATGACGGCAATGGGTATGTCGATGACTGGATCGGATACGATTTCATTGACGGAGTGAGTAACTGTTGGAGCGGGGAAGATTGCAACGACAAAGATAATGATCCTCGCGACTTCAACGGCCATGGCACACACACTTCAGGCATATTCGGCATGATGACCAACGACGACTATGGCATGTGCGGTGTCGCCGGTGGCTGGGGGAATGGAACTCAAACCGAATACGGCAACGGCGTGAAAATCATGGCGCTCCGCATGGGGTACTCCTACAACTACTTCGGGCAGGAATACGGTGTAGTCATGATGGACGCCGCCGCGGAAGCCTTTTATTACGCTGCTGACAATGGAGCTAAGATTGCTTCCTGTAGCTGGGGTTCGTCTAATTCCGGCGGTATCGGTGCGGCCGCTACCTATTTCCTGAATTCCGGCGGAATCATCTGTGTCGCCGCCGGTAACGATGGCGCTGAAGTCTCGCCTGATTATCTGAACGGTCGTGGTGACTGCATTTCAGTTGCCGCCACCGATGAGAACGATAATGGTGCGAGTTTCACAACGTATGGTACCTGGGTCGATATTTGTGCTCCGGGCAACAATATCTACAGTACCTACCACGACCATGCCGATCCCAACATCAACTACTGGGCGGCCATGAGCGGCACGTCGATGTCGACACCGATGACGGCCGGAGTAGCCGGTCTGATCTGGTCAAAGAACCCGACCTGGACCGCTTCTCAGGTCGAAGACAAGCTTTACAGTAGCGCTGACGATATCGATGCCTATCTCTCATCGAAATATATCGGCAAGATGGGCGCGGGACGGATTAACGCGTACAACGCTGTCTATAGTGGCGGGACGCCGCCGGTGGCCGATTTCTCAGGATCACCAACTTCAGGTTGTGTGCCTCTGACGGTGAATTTCACTGATCTGTCAACTGGCAGTATTACAAGCTGGAGCTGGACCTTCGGAGATGGCGGAACGTCAACGCAGCAGAACCCAAGCCACACCTATACCGCGACTGGCACGTATACAGTTAAGCTGACGGCTACTAACGCCTACGGCAGCGACATCGAAACGAAGACTGCTTACATCACTGTCAACGACATTCCGGCAGCCGCTTTCACCGGCAGCCCTACTTCCGGTGAGGTTCCGTTGACGGTCAACTTCACCAACCAATCGAGTGGTGCTACCTCGTACTTATGGGATTTTGGTGATACCCAGACATCGACAGCCACAAATCCCAGTCACACTTATACACAAGCCGGTACATTTACGGTAACACTAACGGCCACCAATTCCTGTGGCTCTGACGATGAAGTGAAAACCGATTATATTACTGTTACCTGCACTCCTCCGGTGGCTGCATTCTCCGGTTCACCGACATCCGGTGAAGTTCCGCTAACGGTTAATTTCACTGATTTGTCGACCGGTGCAACCTCATGGTCTTGGGACTTCGGCGATACTAAGACTTCAACAGCACAAAATCCAAGCCACACTTATACTTCCGCCGGAACATATACCGTAGCTCTAACCGCCACGAATAGTTGTGGCAATGATACCGAAACCAAGATTGACTATATAACAGTTACCTGCACTCCGCCGGTGGCTTCATTCTCCGGTTCGCCAACATCCGGTGTTGCTCCGTTGACGGTCAACTTCACCGATGCCTCGACCGGCGCCACGTCATGGTCGTGGGATTTCGGTGATGACGGTACCTCGACTGCACAGAACCCGAGTCATATCTATACTGATACCGGCACTTATACAGTAACCCTGACAGTGACCAACTCTTGCGGTTCCGATGTCGAGACTAAGGCCGACTACATCACTGTTACCGGTGGCGGTGGTTGGACAGTTATCACTTATGATGACTTCGAAGGCGGCTGGGGTAACTACACTGATGGTGGTGGCGACTGTTACCTTTATACCGGTGGTACCTATGCCCATCAGGGCAGTAATGCAGCTGACATCCAGGATAATAGCAGTGTAGCTTCATCATTCTATCATACGGTCGGTTATAATGTCTCCGGTTATACTGAACTGGAGGTTGAGTTCTGGTACATGCCGGTGAGCATGGACAGGACAGGTGAAGACTTCTGGGTTCAGTATTACGATGGTTCCACTTGGCAGACTGTCGCGATTTTCGACAAAGGCGTAGACTTTGAAAACAACAACTTCTATTACGAGGTTGTTACCATCTCGAGCGGCACATACAACTTCCCGACCAACGCTAAGCTTCGGTTCATGTGCGATGCCAGTGGTAACTATGATGATGTCTACATCGATGAAATCGAGTTTAGAGGAATGAGCGGCGGCCCAACGCCCCCGGTAGCCGAATTCTCCGGTTCGCCAACTTCCGGCGTGGTGCCTCTTACGGTGAATTTCACCGATCAATCCACCGGCAATCCGACCAGTTGGGACTGGATTTTCGGTGACGGTGGAACATCAACTGCGCAGAATCCGTCATACACCTATGACGATCCCGGCACGTACACAGTATCACTCACCGTCGAGAACGCTTACGGTAATGATACCGAAACTAAAACTGGATACATCACGGTTAACCCACCCAGCGCCTGGACGGTTATTACCTATGACGACTTTGAAAGCGGCTGGGGCAGTTACACCGACGGCGGTGGTGACTGTAGCCGTTATACCCGTGGAACCTATGCCCATCAGGGGAGTGCCGCGGCGGACATTCAGGATAACAGCGGCACGGCGTCGTCATTCTACCACACTGTTGGTCATAATGTAGCCGGTTATACAGAGCTGGAGGTCGAGTTCTGGTACTATCCGAGAAGCATGGAAAACAATGAAGACTTCTGGCTGCAGTACTATAACGGCTCATCGTGGCAGACAGTTGCGACCTGGGCTCGGGGTGTCGACTTCCAGAACGACAACTTCTATCACGAGGTCGTCCCGATCTCCAGCAGCCAGTACAACTTCCCGACTAACGCTAAGCTTCGCTTCATGTGCGACGCTAGCGGAAATCAGGATGATATTTATATCGATGAGATCGAGTTCCGCGGTATGAGCGGCACCAGTGGTACCAGCGCAAAAGCGAATGAGAATTCACTCATACCTGATGAATTTTCTCTTTCTCAGAACTACCCCAACCCATTTAATCCGACCACGGAGATTGAATTCTCTCTACCACAGGCCTCGCATGTCTCTCTTGAGATCTACAACATCCTCGGTCAGAGGGTAACAACCCTTGCTAACGGTTTCTTTGAAGCCGGTAGCCATACTGTGACTTGGGATGCCTCTAACCAGTCATCCGGTATTTATTTCTATCGCATAGCCACTCCCTCTGGAACTATTGCCAAAAAGATGGTTCTGCTGAAGTAGAGCATTTAACGACAACAACAAAGCCCGGCTGCGTGCACAACAGTGGCGCTGCCGGGTTTTCTTTGATGCCCCAACTCTGTGCACGATGGCAACGTTAAGGACTACCTCCGCATGACGCCATACAGCTACCCTTCGAGCAGGGCCGGAACCCAGTCATAATCAACGCCGCAACCGACAGACAAAAAGAATGGCCAGCCTTGCGTGAGCAAGGTTGGCCAAATCTTCAAAGTAGCAATCCCCTGGTAAAGTCACCCTCTCTTTATGGGCAAGGTTGTATACATTGAATGCCCCTGAAGAGCTCATCAACAAAGCATGATAGATCGGACACGTTGACTGAGCCGGAGCCGTCAACGTCACCCTCCTCTGGGCACGGCGGCGGCTGACCACCTCTAAAGAGATAGTCAACCAGGTAGGTCACGTCAGCAATATTGACCTGCTCTGAGGGATCGCCGTCGACATTCCCTCTCATGCCGATGCAGCAGCCTGTCAATAATGATATCGTTCCGGCAACCGGCACGGGGTTATAATGGGCAATGCTGCCGGAAAACAAGGGTAGATACGAAGCATACCCGTCGACTTCCACAGTGTCTTCCTGCCCAGAAGTAGCCGACCCCGGAATACTGAAATAGAGTTTTAGTATCTCCCCGTTTCCGGGCGTAAGCTCAGTGGTTGAGCTTTGGAGTTTAATCGCGTAGCGATCATTGGTCGGATCATAACTGATGTATGATTGCACTTCAAAATCCTCGGTTCGGCAGCCGGCCGTCGAAAAGGAATCGTAGAGGACATTAAGGTTACCGAAGAATTCAACGGGAACTACTATGTACTGTGCTGGAAGGGTATTGCTCGCATATACGATCATCTCCGCTGTGCCGTTTTCAGGTCCTTGAGCATCCCTGTCAATCATAGAATCAGCTAAGGCAATAATATAATCAGGCCGCAGTAAAGAGAGTGTGTCTCCGCCCGTATCAATGGCCAGGGTGACATCAAACATGCCGGGGATTTCGTACGTGTGCAGCGGGGATTCCACAAAGGCGGAATCGCTGTCTCCCAAATCCCAAATCCAACTGTCAACCGAATACTCTGACGACCCCGTAAAATGCACTTCAAACGGCACCCAGCCAAACGTGGTATCGGCGGTCAACCAAACTCCCCGGTCGGGGATTATTTCCCTGACCATAGATTCAACCATATAATCACAACCTTCCCAGGGGCAGTAAAGGTTATCCATAGTATACCAGGCATTGTGGCCATCATCCCAGCCGTAGTTCATATGATACTGTTTTACCACTGGGTTTCCAATCTCTCTCCAGCCGTCACAGGCGATAGCGTGACTATAGATGTAGTACTCCATCGGTTGTTCTTTGTTAATCTGGTCCTTTATAACGTTAAACCATGAGTCCGCGGAATAGTCGCTACGGTACTCCATGTCCATGCAGTCACGATACCGGAAATACGTTTCCCACGCTGTCATTGAAGCCCAAGTACCCGACCCGCAACGGCCGTAATCCATGTCGAAGGCAACTCCCACTTCGTAGTTCAGCTCCGCAAGCGCATCTTGCTCTTCTGGAGAACAACCGGTGTGGCAATTGTCCGGGATGTTTGCCCAGTCGTAGGAATCTGAGTAATCCGCGGACAGCCATGCTCCGGGTGTACTGCCTCCACAGGAATTGTCACCGTTCCACCAATAGGTGTAGCTACCGTACCCTGCTTCAGGCCATTGATGATAGGTTATAATTTGCGCCGCAGCGGTCGCCACACAGCCGACTACGCACCGGCCACCGTCTCCCATCGGGCAGTAGTTATTATACGGCGCACTCTGATCCCAGGAGGTAGTCAGCAGGGGGCCGACCTCGTCCATGGGAGCAAAAGCGCCCCTATTTAGGTTGGCTTCAAACTCATCCCGATTGACGAGAAAGTGATCCCATTGCTGCCTGTTAACTCTATCGAAGAGAACATCGCCATCAGGCGGTTCGCTGGCGTCCAGGCTGCCGTAGGCTTTGACATAGAGCCTGACATGGTGAAGCAAAACCTCTCTCAAAAGCTGCGAAAATCCGTGATTCTTATCTACATCCAGTTGACACTCTTCCGAGCAAGCTTTGACCGGAGGGAGTTCCTTGAGAACCGGCACAACGATGTAGCCACTGGGAGAGACAGAGAAGCAACGAGCTAACACGGTATCACCCTCAACAATGTCTTGAACCTCCGAAATCGTTGGACTGGTTTCCCCGGCCCAGGCGCCCTTCAGCGTCACCATATACGAAAGCCAATTCTGACAGACCCGCTCCATTTCTCCGGGTGTTGCTCTCTCAGCTTGCACTTGTGAGGCGCTGAAAAAACAAACCAAAAGAAGCAGTACTAAAGGAGTTAAGAACCTTGCGATCAAGAACCTCGTGAAAGCCAGAGACACCACCCCTCTTCTCAAATCACTGCCGTTTTCATTTACGTATGACATTGTAACACCTTTCAGTAAGTGATTCTTATATCGACTGTTGATTTTCATTTTTTTGCGCCAAAACTAATCGGCTCTCCGCTAAAGGATTGCCAGACTTAATTCAAGGCAGCATGCTACCCTTGCTGACACCTTCACAGATTTGTACATAGCAAAATTGTGTTACTGATAAAGCCTTTTTTCTCAGCCTCAATAAGCTGAGGCTAACTTTGCCCACAGCCCCCCGGAATATCACTATTAAGCTTGAAAAAGCATATCTCATTCCCCGGCATGCTTGGGCGAAGTAAATTATTTACCTTACAATAAATAATATAAGGCATTTGACAAATTTGACAATGAGTTTTTCAGGCCAGAGCCCAAGAGGAAAAGTAAAAAAAGCCTACTTTGGGCAGCTTCTTCAGTACCAACACCATCCGCCAGGCTTCCTTATCGTTGTCAAATGGAACGGCAAGATCTAGGTCACCGTAAGTGGCGGTGATTTCGAATCGCCCTGACAATTCAACCAGCGCTTTGATCAACCCGAAGCTGATATCGCGCCATTGTTCACGGCTGGAAAAACGCTCAATGGCACCATCTTTTTCAACAGTATAGACAATCGTACCGGTCTCAACCTCCGACAAAGTATCGACAGTAGCATCACTGCCCCAGTCGGTTTTGACCTTAATACCGTCTCTCTCC
>CAZYRH010000111.1:1181-7961 GCA_964650395.1 uncultured Ignavibacteriales bacterium | reverse complement strand
AATCAGCATCGTCAGAAATTTGTCTTTTTTAATGTTGACCAGCTTTAGGCTATAGGTTAGATTATTTAATAGAGTAAAACAGAATGGAAGATTAACTTACCCAGTAGGAAGGATAAAAAGTATATGAAAAGGTTTGGTTTTCTTGCAGTTATAGGGGTGCTAACGGTTGCGATGATCGGTCTATCCTGCGGAAAGAAAAAGGAAATCGCAGAGGAAATCCCCATTGAAACAACACCTGCCCCCACTGTGGATACGACTCCCGTGAAACCGGAATTACCACCCCCTCCCCCACCTAAACTCGAAGAGTCTCAGTTCCGAACGATACACTTTGACTTTGATAAGTACAATCTTCGCAGTGATGCTAAAACCACCATTGAACACAACTATGAGCTTTTGAAAAAGTACCCTGATGCGATTATCAAAATTGAAGGCCACTGCGATGAGCGTGGGACAGTGGAATACAATCTTTCCCTTGGTGAAAAGAGGGCCAAAGCAGCCCAGGATTACCTGATCGGGCTAGGAATTGCTCCGAATCAGATCTCTATCATTAGCTACGGCAAAGAGCGCCCAGTTGACACCAGGCACAATGAAGAAGCTTGGACAAAAAATAGGCGCGATGAGTTTAGAGTAATTTCACAGTAGTAGTATTGGCTGAAGTCTTTCATGCAAGCCCGATGGAAAATAGTTATGAACGCTACTCTGCCAATGGCTGTTCTCTATTTTGCTCTATGGTTATCAGGCTGCGCTACTCCGCGGCAGATTGATGAACTCAAGGGTCAGATACGAAACGTGGAAGCACAGAACCGCCAGTCGCAGCAGATGGTGGCTCATATTGACACTGTCATAACCCAGGATGCGGAAGCAAATAAACGGCTTCGCAATGACATCTCTGTGTCCATCGATGAACTTCAGCGACAAATTGCAACCCTGCAAGAAAACTACAACGACCTCATGCAGCGGATTGACAAGCTGGTCCAGGAGCAAAGAACTATTGGCTTCCTGAAAAGTTCGCCTGGCGTGGAGGTACAACAACCCGTTCCACCCGGTAGCACGTTATCAACGGAACCGCCCCCTATAGACTGTGGCAACACTTACGATACAGCCTTCATTCTTGTTCGCCGCACAGACTATGAAAAGGCAATAGACCGTTTTCAGGAGTTTTTGAAATACTGCCCAAAACACGAGCTAGCCGAAAATGCGTACTACTGGATCGGCGAATGCTACTATTCTTTGGAGAAGTACAACGAAGCTGTGGACAAGTTCCAATACCTGATCGACAACTACCGAAGTTCGGCCAATACCAGCCGCGCCCTCTACAAGCTGGGTCGTTGCAAACAGGAACTGGGTAAAAAGGATGAGGCCAAAAAAATCTTCCGTCAGCTCATTAACGATCACCCCGGCACGCTCGAGGCTGAGCAAGCTAAGGAGCGCTTAAAGGACTTAAAGTGATATGGCTCTCAAAGCCCTGAAACTGCGCATTTCAGCCCCGTCCGAGCCTATCTTGCCCGGTCGGGGTTTTTACCAACTGGAAGAAGATTCCCTTTATGTTCAAATTGGGCCATTCTCAAAGGCGCGTCGCTTCTTCTCATACTTAGAATCGGAAAACTCAAGGTTTGACCTTGACCGAGAAGGACGTCTCATTTTCATCGAGGTTGCGGTCGCAAGACGTCATTGGAAGATTGACACTGATATGAAACTACCCACAGTGGTGGAGCCCGCTGATATTCGCTGGCTGGACTTCCGAGAAAAGGTCAAAAATCCTGCTTTGCTGACTACTGCTGAAAGGACATGTATCCAACTTAGATTCAGCAATGAAACGCCGCTGAGAAACTATTATCTTGCTGAAACGGTAATCGCCCAGGTAAACAGCGACGACATGCTGGCCGCCTTATGGGCCACCGACATCGTTGACGACCTGGCCGGACAACAGATCAAGGCTTTTCGCAAGAAGCTACGCGGAGAACCGGCGTTTACAGTTGAACAGTTAACGCGATAATCAACAAACAGACGAGACGGTAACAGACCTCAAAGGTGAGTTTTTTCTATCTTGGGGTGCCTGATTTTGACCTGAAAAGTATCACCTAACAGATAGCAAAGACGCAAATCAGATTCCTCGTACAGTTAGCAGCAAGACCTTGCGCAACATTAACACAATTCCTAATTTAATTGCCATGTCGAAGCTGGATCATAAAGTAGAAGCCGAATACGAAAAACTCAAAAATAAGATCAACCTTCACAACCGCCTGTACTACGTTGAGGACCACCCTACCATTTCAAATGCTGAGTACGACCGGCTCTTTGATCGCCTGCTTGAGATAGAAAAACAGTACCCTAAATTGGTTACACCCGATTCGCCCAGCCAGCGGGTTGGTTTTGCTCCTTCAAAGAAATTTGAACCAGCGCCTCATCGGATACCGATGCTGTCGCTTCAGAAGGTGACCTCGGTGGAGGAATTTGTTGAGTTTGACCGGCGGGTTTGCGAAGGACTGGAAACAACGGAAGATATCGAGTACGTAACCGAACCCAAACTCGACGGCTTAGCGGTTGAGCTGGTCTATGAAAATGGACTGCTTGTCACCGGCTCAACGCGTGGTGACGGTTTCATGGGAGAAAACGTTACGCCCAATCTTAAAACTATCAAGAATATCCCTCTCAAGCTTACCGACCATGCCTCAAAAACATACCCTCTTTTAGAGGTGCGCGGCGAGGTTATTATGCGCCGGTCCGCCTTCCTAAAACTGAACAGACAGCTCGAGGAGAAAAACCTCAGCCCATTAGCAAACCCACGCAACGGCGCCGCCGGTTCTCTAAGACAGCTTGACTCCTCCATTACCTCCTCCCGCCCGCTTATTTTCTATGCCTATGGCATATCGGAAACAACCCTGAAGAATCTTGACCGGCAGAGTTCAGCGCTGGATTTCTTGAACAACGAAGGCTTTCTGGTCAACAATAGTATTCGGACAGTCCGTGGAGTTAAGGGAGTTGAGAATGAATTCGCCTTATTGAGTCATGTCCGCTCGGAGTTGGACTATGATATTGACGGCATGGTGGTAAAAGTCAATCGGTTTACCGACCAGGAAGTGCTGGGACAAATATCTCGTGCTCCCCGCTGGGCATTGGCCTGGAAATTCGCTGCAGAACTGGCAGATACAACTCTTGAAGATGTGGAATTCTCGGTCGGGCGGACAGGAATTATAACCCCCATTGCCAAACTGAAACCGGTGAAAGTTGCCGGCGTGATCATATCTAACGCTTCTTTACACAATGAAGATGAGCTAAACAAGCTTGACGTGCGAATCGGCGACACCGTAACAGTTCGGCGAGCTGGTGATGTCATCCCGGAAGTTGTCAGTGTGGATGTCAAACGACGCCCCAAAGGTGCTGCCAAAATGAGATTCCCCGACCGCTGTCCCTCATGCAACACACCGATTGTTCGACCGCAGGGAGAGGCAGCCCACAGGTGCCTAAACGCCGGTTGTCCGGCTCAGGTCGAGGGACGACTGTTCCACTTTGCTTCCAAGGGCGGGTTTGATATCGATGGTTTAGGCGGTAAGCTGGCTCGACAGCTAATAAAAGAACAACTGATCAAAGACCCGGCCGACTTGTTCTTTTTGACGAAAGATAAGCTTTTGCCACTGGATTTAATGGCTGACAAAAAGGCTCAGAATTTTCTTGACGCCATTGACCGTTCCCGAGCCACAGAACTACCCAAGCTCATCTACGCCCTGGGAATCATTGGTGTCGGGGAGGCAGCGGCCAAACTGCTGGCCGAGCACTTGGGCTCTTTTGAAAAGCTGGAACAGGCGTCAGTTGAACAATTGGCAGAGATTCAAGGCATTGGCCCAGTTATCGCCCGTAACATCCGTGACTTTTTCAATAATGAAGGCAACCGCCGAATGCTGGAAAAAATGCGTGAAGGCGGCGTTGCGTTTCCTGACTATCAAACCATAGCCCAGAGTACCCCACTTGCAGGTAAAACCTTTGTCATCACCGGAACTCTCTCTAGACCACGCAATCATTTCAAGAACCTGATCGAGGAGCATGGCGGTAAGGTGGTCGGGTCGGTATCTTTTAAGACCGACTACGTCCTCTGTGGCGTCGAGGCCGGCTCGAAGCTCAACAAAGCCAAAAAACTGGGGGTGGAGGTTATCGACGAACCCGGATTTTATGACCTCCTGCCACACCCACTTTCACCAACAAAAGAATAGGCAGAGACTTGTTTCATTCTCCGCTGGATGCATGGAGTGGACCGGCGGGCGTCCCTTAAGGAAATCAACACCCCGCCAAAGACAAATTGAGAAGGAGAAGGCGGTCTCCCACCGCCTTCCTCATTCCTTCGCAGACAGTTGCTTCTCAAGACCGGCAACAGCCTTGGTCAGCTTGTCAACCTTCGTCTCCAGATTTTGAATATCGCTGCGCTTAACCAGCTTGTAGTCCTTCAGTTCCTTGATCAGCTTGGCAATTTCTTTTTGGGCTTTGCCGGCTTCTTTGGAAATCTTCTCCCGGATACCGGCGGTTGACTTATCGGCTTTCTCCAGCAACTCCATGATGGCCTTCTTGCGATCGGATTCGTCCAGCTCGCCCTTCTTAATCAGGTCATCGATGATCTTTTCCGCTTTGTCCTTGGTCACCTGAAAGGCTCCGATGGACGCTAGAACGGTGTTTTTGAGAATAGACATAGACTTTTTACCTCCTAACTCTATTATATTAGTGAAAAGTTCTTTTGATTGCTTAACATTTCCCCATGAGGAAGCTTCCGACAACACAATCTTGCCCAGCACCGCCAGCGAGATATCCTTGCCGGTCGCTGAGTCGACAACTCTTACCTCGATTCCATTTTTAATCAGCGACGCCAGGTCAGCCTGTGTCAGCGTCCGGCTGGCCTCGGTATCGTAGAGCCGCCGATTGCTGTATCGCTTAATTACCCTCATAGCCTATATTATAATATAGTGCACCGCACTATGATTGTCAACAAAAAAAACACCAACCCTGACTACTGCTGGAGGTGCTACCGGTGCCCTGCGGACATCAACACGATGTTGACTATCTCAAGAAGCCTCTCGCAGGAAAAGGGCTTTTTTATGAACATATCTCCCCCAGACTTAAATGACCGCCCCATATCGTCACCACGATCTTTGCCGGTAAGAAATATAATCGGTGTATCAGCAAACTCAGGATCCTTTTTCAACTGCTGGCAGATATCATAGCCGTCAACACCGGGCATCATGATGTCAAGCAAGATAACATCCGGTTTGAAGCGACGAGCCTTCTCAACGGCATTTTGCGACGAATTCTCCACCAATACCTGGTAACCGGATTCGGCCAAGAAGGTCTGGACAATTTCAGTTATCTCCGGTTCGTCATCGATGACCAGCACCTTGGCGTTGTCTATATTGATCTTGTATGACATCGCTCTCTCTTTGAAACCCAGTCAGCTCCCTCTACTGCGTGGAAAAGATCTACAATCGTGTTGTCGGTTGAATTCTCAAGAAACTTAACCGGCTGGTGGGCTTAGCTGTCCAGCGACTGCATAGCCAGCGCCACAAGGTCTCTTAGTTGCTTGCCGGAAAACGGCTTGCGGACAAACGAGACACCTCCCTTGGCAAAGGCCAGGCCGCCGTCTTCACTGGCCGATTTCCCGGTCAAAAAGATTATCGGGACGTTTGCCAAAGCAGGAATCTGCTTCAGTTTCTCGGTGGCTTCGTAGCCGTCCATGCCGGGCATAGTGATATCCATGATAATCAAGTCAGGCCTGACCTGCTCAGCCATCCTCACCCCCTCTAAGCCATCGTGCGCTAAGTGAATCTGGTACCCCTCCTTTGATAGCACTGCCTTAATGACGCCTGTAACGGCCTCTTCATCGTCAACTACCAGTACCGTTCCGGCTTTCGAAGAGATGTCAGAGCTCATACTACTTACTCCCTCTCCCCGTAAATCCTCTTGATCTGTTCCCGCTCCCGTGGCGGCCACCCTCATCTTTTAAGATTATCGTCCTTAATGGAAGATAACTTAGCTCAACAAACCGGCTGCTTTGCCCACTTCCATAGAGAACACCCGTGGAGGTGTCAATGAACCAATTTTAATTGCCAAAACCCAGCAAAAATCCTATGCTATCAGAGATGAAAGACACCGGGGAAATCCGCTATATCGCCCAAAACCGTAAGGCGCGGTATGAATACGAGATAATTAGCCGACTTGAAGCCGGGATTGAACTTAAAGGAAGCGAGGTGAAATCGATTCGGGAGAGGAAAGCCAATTTGTCCGACGCCTATGCTGTGGTAGAAAACGGAGAGGTGATTCTGAAAAACCTGCACATCTCACCCTACAAAATGGCTCAGGAGAACCACGATCCGCGACGGCCGCGCCGTCTGCTGCTTCACAAGCGCGAGATCCGCAAGCTGTTCGCCCAGATCGAACAGAAGGGACTAACGCTAATTCCGCTCTCCCTATACTTCAAGGGGAAAGTTGCCAAAATCGAACTGGCTGTAGCAGCAGGACGTAAAAAATATGACAAACGGCAGGCCATCGCCAAGGCCGAAGCGGATCGAAAAATCAAAAGAGCTCTCCGGAAGGACTATTAAATGTCTCACCCTCGGTGTAGAATCTTTCCTTTTCTGTTCCTTCTTCTGCTGATCGTATGGCTACCCCTTTCTGGGGTGTCCCCCAAAACGGTAAAAGTCTTCACTTCCGGGGGGACCGAAAAGATACAATCTTTCCAACAGGAGAAAATCACTTACATATCTTTTTCAGAACTGGTTGAAATCCTGGGAGGATCGATCG
>CAZYRH010000111.1:0-1081 GCA_964650395.1 uncultured Ignavibacteriales bacterium | reverse complement strand
CGCCTGGATAGGCGATACATGTACAATCTGAAGACCTACCAGTCTGCCGGTTCAGGACAAGTCTCTATCCGACTGAGAAGAAAGATTGAAAAGTGGCACCACAAGCTAGCGTACGACCCGCCTCGCATCCAAATTTCAATTGCCGATGTCGGTTTTGAGTTCGACACTCTTGGTATTCCTCCCAAAGTAGGCCCCGATAACAAGATTGATGTCATTGTCATCGACCCAGGGCACGGCGGTAACGACTACGGCGCTATAGGACCGCATGGAACGAGGGAAAAAGACGTTACGCTGAGTATCGCCAAGGAACTGGCCAAACTGATCCGCAAAGAGAAACGGTTCAAGGTAATCATGACGCGTGACCGTGATAAAAACGTCACCCTCCAACAAAGAGCCGACATTGCCAATAAAGCAGAGGCCGATCTATTTATCTCCATCCACGCTAACGCTTCCGTAAAGCGGTATGTCAGGGGGTGGAATGTCTTTTTTCTGGCTCCGGCAAAAAATGATTCAGCCAGAGCGGTGGCGCAATTTGAAAACAGCTTTTTCCTGCGCGAGCAAACTACTTTGGAAACAGATCAACCAGAGGAAATAACCGACAATCTCAACAATCCCGTCCTGAATATCCTCAATGAAATGATCATGACCGAATTTCAGACCGAATCCCACGACTTCGCTATGATGGTCGACCGCGAGTTTCGACGATCATTGAAAATTCCTGCCCGAGGCGTTGATCAGGCAGGGTTCTTTGTGCTCAACATGGTGTTTACACCCTCTGTACTGGTGGAATCCGGTTTTATCTCCAATAAAAACGAGGAGAAACTTCTTAAAAGCAGCAAGTATCGAAAGGCCGTGGCCAAAGCCATCTATAAAGCCATCAAAAGGTTCAAGGCCAAGTATGAAGGGTAGGCAGATAGAAACTGTTCGTGGTCGGCGGACGTCCTCGTCCACCGTCTGAAGCGCGAAGTGACAGGACGCAGCAGATGAGGAGAGGTTGTCCCATAAGTTAGTTTCCAAGGTTCCATGGAGGTGGAGACTAGACGGGAGGCAGCTACGTTGAACTCTGTCATTCCTGCGAAAG
>CAZYRH010000110.1:0-7982 GCA_964650395.1 uncultured Ignavibacteriales bacterium | reverse complement strand
AGCCCAAATGAAAAGATCAATAAAATTGCTAACGCAAGTGAAAAGCGTTTCATCTTTTACTCCTAAAATACTTCGTTAACAGTTGTAAAAGGACTCAAGTTAGCGTTTAACATATTCTTTCCTTCCCCCTCAGGCTGCGTTTTGAATCCCCTTCAGACGAGAGCCACCAGATCTTCGGAGAAACTTCGCAACAGGAGTGAAAGAATACACTAACCGTTCTTTCATTTGAGCGCGTGTCACAAATACCTCTTTTAAACGTCTCCTCCTTTCCATCTATATAGGTTAACCATTTACGCTGCGTCCGCAGACGCAACACTTCTTCATTAACTTATTTTTCTAAGTCTTTCTTCGACTTCAATTACTGTAGTACAAAAACTATGTTAAGTTAAGGTAGTATAAGCGCTTTGTTAAAAAACTGTTACCTCAAATCATCTGCAACTTATCGCATCAGTAAAACGAACTTTTCCTCGGCACTTTTGCTTCTTGAGCCAACCATCTCAGCATTCGCACGGCGCTGGGCCACCCCGGAACAAGTAGGCTACTAACCATGTCAGGTCCGCCACATTGGGCTGATCGCCCCCCTCACAATTCATATTTCCAGCAGCCATAGGTACGGGCGGCGGACCGCCCCGAAACAAATAGGTTACTAAATAAGTCAGGTCGGCAACATTTACGTTGCCGCCTGGATCGCCATCTACATTTCCACACGCATACGACTCAACTTCCACGGAGCCGTCGATCAATATCACATTAACTGTGTCAAGGTAAGGCACCAAATTGGTGTCGACATCAATCGAATCGCAGCCCTCGGGCGGCGGGATTGATACTCGCTCCCAGTTCAGGCATTCATCTCCGGCCCACAAAGTGCACATCCAGCAGTTTGTGTCGGGGACAGTGTCGTAAAGGATACCGATTGAAGAACCGTCGGGAAGTGAAAAATTAAAATGGTCAAGAGTGTTATGCTGAATCATAATATTCACGGTACGGTCCTGCATCGTGTCGGGTATGTCAAAAACATCGGCCAAGAGCTTGACCAACACGCCTCCTTGCTGAGGAGCGATGCCGGAGATTGTGTCTCCCGACGGCAAATTGGCAATGCCGGCAATGTTCAGATCGAAGCCGTAACCCGACAGTGAGCGAGCATTAACATACTGCCAGCCGGAACAAAGGGTTCCGGTTGTATCAAAGTTACCTATCAGAACATCGGTGGTGTCAATATGCCTAAAATCCCACGCACTGTCCGTGGAGTCAATGCAAGTGGAGTCAATGCAAACCGTATCTTGCCACTCGGTGCATTCCCACTCGGTGCATTTCCACTCCGGGACCATCACTGAGTCAAGGCAAACAGTCTCCTGCCACTCGGTGCATTCCCACCAGGTAGTGTCTATAAAAATACCACTGTCAGTTTGATAAATCATTATATCCGGTCGATCTAATTGCAGCCAGATATTAAAGCCGGCCACCGTATCCTGAAAGTTATCCATAAAAACCGAGATAACCGTATTCTCTGCTCCCGGCGGTGCAGTGGTATCGGAAACCTGCACCTGTAAATCAGGGAGCTGGGCCTGTGCAGACGGGATAACCAACAGAGTAAATACACACCACATCACTACGACGACAGGTACCCCAATCCTCATGGGCTTTGTCTCGAAGGACATACCTTCCTCCTTTACCTTGGTTTGCTTTAGATACTTCAGTTATCCCTTAGCCAAAGCTCGATAAGATTTCCCTTGGCAACAAACCACTCTTAATAGCCTGTCCCCTGGGATGCCCCCACTGCCATCCCATGGAGGATAGAAGTAACAGACAGTTAGTGCTCGGAAGGTAATGGCGCACATCCGGCCACTAATTCATTCTTCCTCTTCGAAGTAATTTCACCTATCATCCGAGCTTTAATATAAGGCTTAGGATATAACTTGTCAACAGGAAAAAACAAAAAAAGATATATTTTTATTTTAGTCCATTACCACAACCTCCCGTCTGCTTTTGCCATCATTATATACATAGTCGAAAAAGCCAGATAGACATGGCAATAGGCAGACCATATGTATATTAGGTCGGCTGAAGCGGTTTTTGCTTAAAGCACAAGAATTTAGGACTTACCTTATTGATGTGAAGGCGCTTGTACCGACCGTCACGAATGGTAATCCTCAGGGCAGACATCTTTCGGCAGGCATGTTCCTCTACATTCTATCTATCTATCTATCAGTTATGCAGTAAGTTACGAAAGTTTTGCGGCTTGCTGACAGGTCGCCTGTCTGGAGATTACTCCACCAGATGGGGGTTAGTAATCCCGCCGGCAAGCGGCTTAAGACACTTATATAAACAGCTCTCATTTAATTGGCAAGCTTGGAATCAACCAAGAGAAACTCAGCCTGGAAGATGATTTTGCCTATAACAACCTACTTTTTTCTTATCCGTCTTTTTCTCGCATCTCAGGGTCACACTGACACCTAAGAAAAACGTTCAGGTATGGCTTCATTTTTGAGTATTTTAATCCCGTAGCTTCATAAGGTTTTACAGTGATGAGAGAACATGACAACCAAGCAATCAGCTATCTTGTAAGTCTGACCCTTTTCCTGTTGTTCGCAGCGACCAACCTGTTTGGCATTAAGCAGTTCTGGGGATTCAACTTCCTCAAGTTCTTTCCCCCTTACTGGACCTACCTCTCATTGGTGATAATTCTGGTCGTTATGTTTCCAATTGTCTCCAAGAGGGTGCTGTCAGCGTGTGACTCCTTTTCGCGAGCTTTAATGACCAACAGAACCCGAAGCACTATATCAATCATCGTGTGTTCACTAGTGCTGCTGGCGCTTTTTCTTTCTTTCTCTTCTACCACAAAGCTTCTTGGGGATGGTACCCTGCGCGCCAATCAAATCCATAATGGCCAGGTGTGGCTCCCGACAGAGATTCTTGACTTCTTTATTCACGCTGTTTTGTTCCGTTTTGTCTTTCACCCTTTAGGTCTGAGTGTCAGCGACTGCTATAATGTTGTCAGCGCCTTGTGTGGTGTCATTTTCGTAATTGGAATCTCCAGACTGGTTAACTATCTCAATCCTAAACAGTCGCTGGTCACGTTCTTGCTGATGTTGACTTCGGGGATAACGGTTCTTTTCTTCGGATATATCGAGAGTTACTCCCTACTGGCAGCCTTGTTGCCGTACATCGTGCTTTCAGGTCTGAACGTTGTCGATGGTCAAGCAGGAAGAACCAGCTTTGTCCTATGGTATATCTTCGCCGGCTTGGTGCATGTTGTTTCCATCTTTCTTCTTTCCGGGGCCTTGATATTTATCCTATTGTTCAGATCCGGCGAAGAACCTTTGAGAGAAAAGCGAGTGTCCTTATACCTTGTGGCGACTATATTTGTAGTTCTGGCCTTGGCGTATGCAGGACAGGTCGCCGGTGTCGGCGACATCAGCCGCTATCTTCTGGCGCCGTTTCCTCAAGAAGGCTACCGGCAGGGAATCTTCACTGTAAATCATTGGTTGAACATATTGAACTGGCTGCTCTTGTCGGCGCTGCCGTTTCTATTCTTGTTGGGCGCCGTTAGGGCGAAAAAGAGGGTTACCGATCACGCTTTGTCGGGACGAAGTCTATATGCTCTCTGGATAATAATCCCTTCGCTGCTTTTCATGTTCTTTTTTGTACCTCAACTTGGCGGGCCGCGAGACTGGGATTTGTTTTCCTTGCCTGCCTTTCTGCTTATCCCGCCCATTTTGATAATCTATTTCTCTCGACAGCGCAGATTATTACCGCCCCAAATTATCCCTCTCATCTTTCTCTCAGCTTGTACTACTGCGTCTTTTTCGGTGATCAACAGCAACGTTGTGAAAGCGACCGAGCGGTTTGTAGAGATCATCGAAGTTTCCAAGTTCAAGAACCTGACCAAGGAATATAAGACCCTTCTCAATTTTGCTCAAACTCGTCCCGAAATCAGCCGGCAACGGTTAGAGTATGCCCTGAAGACGTGGGAACAGCCCCCCTATAACAAGAGCGACTCCGCTTTCATTCTTTCCCGAATTGGGGACATTTATCTCGGACGGGGAGACAGTGCCCAGGCACTATCTTACCTTAGGATGGCTATAGCGGTCGATACCACCGAGTTGAACAGCTACCTTTCACTGACTCGTTACTACGACAGATATGGCACACGACAAGACCTGCTGGCCCTGGCCGAAACGCTGGAACGGCTTTTTCCACAGAAGGCGCTTGCCATAATGAACGCCGGCATTATTTATCAGCGGCTCGGTGAGACTGAACGCGGCGAGCGTAATCTTGAACAGGCCTTTTATCTTGACAGTACTGATTACTTCGTCCTACTCAACTACAGTATCCTTCAGATTCAGAAGCAGAACTTCCAACGATGCCTTGAAGTGCTGCCCGGAGCATTAGAGATAAACCCTGAAAGTTTTCTGGCTAATTACTACCTCAGCTTGGCCAATATAAGTCTGGGCAATGTGTCGCAGGCAAGAGCATATTTGGGCAAAGCGGAGGTGTTGGCAAATAATTCATCACAGAGACAAATGGTACAAGATTTGAAAGGAAAATTTCAAAGTCCAAAATGATTCTTAACGGGTGCAATCGATCACCAGTTGATCGTCAGGCAACATCATCCAGGATCTATTTTAGTATTGACTTACTCCTGCGCGAGCCTTTAATAATGTAACTATAGTTTGTGAAAAGAATATCGAGGATTCAAAGACGATGCCACGAATCTCACGACAAGTGAAAGATACCGTCCAGACGATTGTGTTCATTGTGGTTATAGCCGCTCTGATTGTGTTTTACGTTGTTTATCCTCTCAATAGAGTCAAGGTCTCTATGGGGCGAGCCAACATTGACAACTACAATACTGATTCTCTGATCACCAATGATCCCGGGGCGTATGGCGAGATCGGCCTGGCTCTCGACACTTTCCGAGTTGAGTCCGATGGCCTCACCACTCTGGCCTGCCTCTATCTCACACCAGTTATCGATACTGTAAGCCACGCCAAAGGAACCGTTCTCCTGGTGCATAAAGATGGTGACGACCGCGACGCCATGGCGCCGCTGGCGCGCTTGTTCATCGACTCAGGATTTGCCGTGATGGCTTTTGATCAGCGCGCTTCCGGACGCTCGACCAGTAAGTACCGCGGCGAGGGTCAGTACGAGGCCAGCGACATTGAGGAAATCATCAGGTACCTGGACCTGCGGGGGCGGATTGATCACCCGTTGCTCATTGTAGGCCGTTCCCTCGGCGGTGACGCTGCGCTTCTGGCTGCGGTCGAAGAGAAGCGAATTAATGCTGTGGTCGCAATAAATCCCTACCTGACTACCAAGCGGATGCAGGACGCTTTGAAAAAACGACACGGCATGCTCTGGCTTCCCTTTTTCAGGACAATCATGTGGTGGTGGTATGGTATCCGGTCGAGCTATGCCGCCCCTTACCGTCACATCGATGATATAGAACCGGTCGCCTGCCGCACCCTGCTTTTCACCACACCAGAAGCCTCCGGAGAGACTGAAATCCAGCGCATCAAAGAACTTTCACCCCCAGATCTGCTCGAGGTCAGAACGACTTCTGGCTCTGAAAAAGAATTGTACCGTGAGATATTAAATTACTCATGTGCCACCGCCCGCCGCGGAAATGAGTAATATCATTTAGCGTTCCTGAGAAGGGTGAGCAAGTAGATCAGTTCCAAGTCACATGAGGCAGGGAGAAACCCGGCATCGGTTCAGACGATGACGACGCTTTTGGAAGAGGACAAAATCATTGCAACGATTCAACAGGTACTTAAAAGATCGTTTACCATACTAGATTTCGCTGACATTTTTACAAAGGTCTATCCAGTCAGCATTTAGCAATCCACTCAACGGATCAGGAGAACCTATTTACGACACAGGACCTTTGTGGTCTCAGGGTAGAGGAATACATAACTGATGATACGATACCTCAAAGCTCACCCCTTAGTTGCCGTTATGTTCATAGCTGCCATTCTAAGGGTGCTGGCGGTTCTTTTCTCGAAAGGGTATATGGCCTCCGATGACCACTTCGAGACTGTCAGCGTTGCCTACCAGTAGCTTCGAAACGGCTTATGGTCGCCTGAGGGTTTCCTAACATGGGGGCGGAAGGCGGCATCGGACATCGCCCGTTTCCCCCTGTATACTTTGTTCCTTTATGGGATCATGAAAGTATACCATTCCTTTGGTGTTGAGTCGTTAAACACCATGATGTACGGTATACGTGCCGCTCACGCTATCCTGTCTCTCATGGCGGTCTGGGCTGCGTACCGGACTACCGAATTGACGACTCGTTCATGGAAATGGGCGGTGGGTGCCGGGCTACTGATGGCGGCACACTTTGCGCTTCCCTTCCTGTCAGTGCGCAATCTGATCGAGATGGTGAGCGGCAACATATGGATTGTGGCTATTTACTTCCTCTATCGCTACCGCGAAGAGCGCAGCCTCCACTGGCTTATAGCTGCTGGATCTGTCACCGGCCTGGCCTGGATGATCCGTTTCCAACTTGCTTTTGCTTTCCTCGCAGTTCCGTTTGTGCTGCTCTACCAGGAGCGACGGGTCAAACCGGCCCTCTATTATTGTGTGACCGTCCTCCTTATGGTTGCCTTGTCCGGACTGGTCGACTACTGGTTATTAGGCGATTTCCTGGCCAGCAGTTTCAATCATGTCAAACAGGGAATCACCGAAGGGGTGGTTTATAACACCAGCATTCTTATCTATCCGGCTGTAATTCTGTCTTTTTTCATCCCGCCGTTGTCACTTCTATTGTTCTTCATCGCCGGACAGAAGCGTTTCTGGTCCAATCACCTAGTATTGTCAATGTCTACCCTTTCATTCGTTCTTATCCACATGCTTATCCCAAGTCGTCAGGAACGGTACATGATCCCGATCATTCCGGCCTTAGTGTTGCTGGTCGTCCTGGCGATGTGGCAACATCGGGTCAGTGACGGTTTTCTTTTCCGCTGGAAAAAGCTGCTGTACGGGCTGGCCGGTTTTTCGCTGGTCATCAACGTACTTTTGGTGGGACCATTCACCTTCAATTATAGCCATAAGGGTCTAGTAGAGCCGCTGATCAGGCTCGAAGGGACAAGCCCCAAACCGACCGTACTATTTGTTTCCCCTGAGGAAAGCCGTATTTACCCGCTGGATTACAGCGGGTTTGAGCTGATCAACCGCTATTATCTCAACGATTGGCATGACCTGCCCTCGCTGGCAACAAACTCCCGGGGGCGGGATAGCATTGACTATTTCTTTTTCTACCCGAACAAAAGGGAGTACCTGGCGCGGTATGTCGATTCCGTCAGCCAGTATTTCGGACCGCTGAAGGAGTTATTTCACGTTGCACCATCGACAGTCGACCGGATCCTTTACTGCATGAACACGCAGCACAATCGGTCGCATGAGGTCTGGGTGTACGCTCCTAGTCAGAGTCGCCCATATTCTCTTAAAAGCAGCCAGGTTAGGTGAGGCTTCAAGTTGATCAGGGCAAAAGCCCCAGCGCTTTTGCCATCTTGTTGTATACAGAACCCGCCCAAGGCGGGGCTTTGTCCTACGTCTGCTACATTAATATAGTATATTCGGCGGTGTCATTGCAGGCTTTCCTGCCAATCCAAGTATCCAGCCAACAATAACGCTTAACAAAGCAATTTCAACAGCATTCATGTTCTCCAACATTCCCCCAGTAGAAAGTGAATCCGACATAACTATGCCACTCCTCAATACAACCTCTCCCGCTTCGCCAAAAACGCGTACAGCGCCTTGTCGAAGGGCGTGGCGGTGTCGATGGGGTGGTAGTCGATGTTGGCCTGGCGGCAGGAAGCGGCGATTTCGTCGGCGAAGGATCGAACCGCCTGGGCGTAGTTCTTTTTGATCTGATAGGGTAATGTTGTTATCTCTTCACCAGTTTCCATGTCCTTGAAGATTGCCTCGCGGGGGAAGGCAAAGTCGCGCTCGCGCGGATCGAGAATGTGAAAGACAATCAC
>CAZYRH010000109.1:0-8183 GCA_964650395.1 uncultured Ignavibacteriales bacterium | reverse complement strand
TCACCTGGTCTTCTCCAACTGCTTATTACCGATATATCAAATGGGATGGCACAACGGTGTTTAATGAGGACAACCCCCGAGCCGGCTCCGGCGAAAAGGTCGCTTTTACCAGTACGCAGACGATCGCCGACGGTCAATCATTAAGGGTTGATTTTGACAATTTTAGAGCCAACCCCATCGGGGGAGCGAATGTTGATATGGATAATGCAACCTTCACAGTAGAGTTCTCCGACGGCTCGACAATCAGCGTCACTACAGGAGACTGCCCATAAGGGTTAGTAAGAAGTGCTATATTGCCAATGTTTGACTTTTAACTTTTCGGCAGGCTTATGTATCTGATGTTCAAAAGCAACAAATTTGGTTTTACTCTGATAGAATTGGTGCTTGTGATCGTTCTCATAGGGGTAGTGGCTACTATTGCGACTCGGAAAATGTCGGCGTCGATTGAGACCGCCAAATATGAGCAGACCAAAAAAGAATTGGACCAGTTGGCTTGGGCAATTGTGGGCAATCCGAACGTGTATGTAAACGGCGCTCGCACTGATTTTGGTTATGTCGGCGACGTCGGTGCGTTGCCGCCGAATCTCGATGCCCTGGCGCAGAACCCCGGCGGCTATGCGACATGGGATGGGCCGTACATGGCAACGGGCTTTGAAAGCGACGGTTTTAAGAAAGACGCCTGGAGCGTTAGCTATGTTTATACCGACACCCTGATACGTTCGACCGGTTCCGGATCGAATATTGACAAACTGATAGCAAACAGTTCTGCCGATTTGCTCAACAACATGGTTGAGGGATTTGCGGTGGACGCCAGCTACAACATGCCTGGCGCCACCTACAAAGATTCGTTAGTTATTCGTATGACATATCCCAACGGTTCCGGCGGTATAACCACCGCCTCAACCAACCCTGATGCGAAAGGTAACTTTTCCTTTTCCAACGTCCCCATCGGCTCCCACACATTGAGCGTGATCTATCTGCCTGACAGCGATACGGTCAGCTATAATATAGGCGTCAATGTGGGCAGCGTTGTCAAGCTTTCATTGGTTTTCCCTGCTGATTTGTGGTAGCAGGCGAGACTTTGTGAGCGGCAGATGTCCACATCTGCCCTATTCTCTACCGGCGTCACTCTTTGGCTACCAGATTTATCCCCTTCTTTTTTAACTGAGGGATAAACAGAGATGGTTTGACCGCCAGCTCCTGGGGTTTACAACCCCGTTCGGTTATCTGCCCGGAGGCGGCCAGCCAGGCAATTATAGCAGCGGGGAACGCAGTAGTTCGCATCATTGCGGTGAGGCCGGTTTGGGTATCCTGACGGTCAACTATTTCATAAACAACACTTTTGCTTTGGCCGTCTTTTTCGCCCTCAAACGTAAGGCGCACCAGCACCATATCTGGATCATCGAAGCTGAGGTTTTTGCCAAGAACGGCTTTGAAAACTGCCCTTGGTTCAACCGTTTGACCCTCGACATTGAGAGGCTGGCGAGAGGCCAGACCGATTTCAAGCATCGGTTTGAAAAGCTGACAGTGGCCGGGGTAGCGGATGGTCTTGTAGTCAAGGAAGTCAATCATACCGAGGTATGTGTCCGGGAGCGTTGAGGCTCCGCCGGATGTGTAAAATGCCTCCAGCTCCCCGACACCGTCAAACTGCAGCTTTTCCAGACCAGTCATTGGATTGACCGTCTTCTTCTTCCCGTTTTCAAGGATGAGGCATGGTTCCCAGTATTCATTGATCAGCCCTTCGGCTGAAAAGACCATTTGATAGTTCAGCGGTGGCCGCGGCGACTGAGGAAGGCCGCCGACTCTTATTTTGAGTGACTTGATCCGGTCAAATTTTCTGATACCGTCCGCTGCTAGAATCGAGACCATCCCGGGGGCAAGGCCACAGTCCGGAATGACGATTACCCCGGCTGCCTTGGCGTCATCAGCCATAGCCAGCTGGGTTCTGACAACATCGTTGTTGCCGCCGAGGTCGACAAAGTGACACTTGGCTCTTATCGCTGCTCTGGTAAGCCCCGGATTGTGGCTATAGGAAACACACGACACCGCCGCATCATATTCAGACAACAAACGTGTGGCAGCGTCCACGTCAGTAGCGTCGAGCCGCGCCGATAAGGCTTTTCCACCGCCGAACTTATGGGCAATCTCAGAGGCAAGATTTTCGTCAATATCGAACAGACCCAGCGACTTCACGTCCTCGTTGCAACCCAGATCAAACAGAACCCCCCGTCCCATCAAACCGGCGCCAATGACAGCTATTTTCATATTTACGTCTCCATTCCTATTGCTGTTATGAAATATAAGTGGCTGACGTTATGCAAAAAAGTAATATGTGCAGCCTTCGTCGTTGAACAACCAACCGAGAAGTCTGTGCAGAAGCATGCCGTTTTCGCCGATTATATATTGGGGTAGGGCAAGTCTCTTTGAGACCCGCCAATCCGCCATAGGCGGACAGGAGTCAGGGACTCTTGCCCTACAAGTTGTTATATCCCAATTAGAAGGTGGTATGAGACCTACCTTCAAGGAAGAGGCTGATGGAGAAGCTGTCACCTGATAAAGCGGATATCAATGATGACTCGAAAGAAGAGCTGGCTCTTTTTCGTGTATTGAAGCCATACATCGGACATTGTTTAACCCTGAATCATGATATCAACAATCCCCTCGCCGGAATTATCGGTTACAGCGAGTTCCTGCTGGAAGAGGTCGAGGGGTTGAATGAGACACAGAAGGGCTATTTGGGTCAGATTTTAGAGTGTGCCGAGCGGATCAAAAAACTGGTCGAGAATCTATGTGAGGAAAAGATAGCTCTGGACGAAAAGATCGATCTGAAATCAGTTAGCGAAACCTACCAAAAGGCGGCTAAGCCGTTAGAGTGATTGATTAGACCAGTTGGAATGCTTTCCGCAAAAGCCACTCGCCAGACAACGCTCCAATAATGACAATCATCAGCCACCACTTTTTCCATACCATAAACTCCCCTTTTGTCTCTACTGCAACAGGAGAGGGGTCAATTGATCCAACAGCCTTGTCAAACTCTTCAAAGGTGTAATAATTGCCACCGGACAGCTTAGCCATGGATGTAAGGACAGTGGGATTGCCGCTTTGATTAAACTCTTCGAGGGAAAAAGATTCTACCAAAATGTCGCCCTCGGATTGCTTTAGTTTATATCCTTCTTTTTCAAACTTAGAGGTATAAGAATATTTACCGGGAGGAAGATTGTAAAATTGCGCTCGGTACTTGCCCTCGCCTTCAGCGACCAAATCAGCCTCAGCCGAATCTGGCCCGCGCGCTTTTTCAAGCCATACGGTTCCAGTCACACCTGGTATGGGTCGAAAGCCCAGGTCGAAGGCAAAGCCATTGAACACGACTGTTTCTCCCCGGGTTAACACCTCTTTTTCCGGGGTAATGCGAATGGGGTCAAAATCATCCTTTACTGTCAGCCAACTAACCACTCCTTCAATAAACGTGCTATAGGTCCTGTCATCTTCACCAAATGCGGGGTTTACAAATCCCCAATTCCAAAACGGAAGAGCGGCGCTGGCAAACAGCTTGCCCGGTCCGAATCGCTTATAGCCCATGACAGGTGTTTTTTTGCCGCCGCTAGAGCGAACAGAGGCAAATGCCAGAATTCTGGCATTAGGATCAATCGTATCACACCTGACCAGTGACTGAAATGGAGGCAACTGCGCCCAACTTTCTCGGATGGCCGATTGATTGTCCGCCAGCCGCACGGCAGGATGAAACAGATTGCCTTCCGCCGGCTGGGAATGAAACTCCACGTATTCGATCTTACGCGGGGTTGACTGATAGAAAGGGAGAAGCTGGTTAAGCCACTGCCCAGGTCCTCCTTGGGCAAACTGCTCACCCATCATAACCCAGATAGCGCCGCCTTTTTCGCTCAGGTACGACTTGATTTTATCCTTGTGTGCTTCCAGTTTCTGAGAAACCGGATCGTACAGTACAACAAGGTCGTACCGATTTAGCTCGGTCTGACGGGATGGAAATGAACCGGCCAGGTTTCCTGCTTTGGGGCCGGTAACTTGTAGATCGACATCGTACTTGTCCGACTGCATTAAATACCGCTTCAAAAAGCCAACCTCATAGTCGGGTCGCTGGGTTACCAGCAGCACTGATAGCCGGCTTTTGAGAACCTTGACGGCAAAGGAACGCTGATTATTGTCGGTAGTTTCTTCTCCTTTTAGCGGTGGAAGGTGGACCTGCAGCACTCGATGCCCCGGTTCGGTCGGGACATACTTAAGCTTCATTTCCCCCATTCCTCCTTCTTGAGTCACCGTCAAGCTCTTGTTATCCAGAACACGGTTGGAGTCGAGTAATTCAGTCTGGATCTTTTTATTTAATGCGTTTTGCCAGGTGAGCTTAACCTGTATCTCAGTCTGCCGTCCGACAAAAACAACCGGGTTGAAGTTGATTTCGGACAGACCGACATCAAAATTCCCGGCGCCAGCTGTCATATCCATAGCAATAATTGGAGTCTGCACTCTTTGGACAGCTTCTTTCGGTTCCCGTCCTGAGTTCGACCTACCATCACTGAAAAGAATCCAATAGTCGGATGGTTGGGCCAGCTCATGTTGTTGGAGCTGATAGATTGCTTCTCCCAACGCGGTCCTTTCCTTATCCACTTTATCACGGGAAGAGACCAGATTGCCCCCCAAATAATGCGGCGTCACCTCGGCGTGTGAACTGAGTTCGGCAAAAGTACCGGAAGACAATAAGGAATCCAACCGGGCTTGCCGCGATTTGCCCGCCTCGATTTTGCCCATACTGGATGAATTATCCACAAGTAGCGCCACCCTTCGGAGGCGTTGGTACTCGCGACTAAAACTCGCGACCGGTTCAAACAGGGCGACAAACAGAGCCAGTAGAGCAATCAAACGCAGGCCGTTCAGTATTATTCTCATATACCTGGGAAGAGGGGGGTTAGTCCGCCGGTACAGATAAACTGACAGCAACACCAACGCCAATAAGCTCAGCGATACCACGACCGGTGAGCCGGTCAAGAAATTGATTGAGATATTCTTAAGGCCAAACATCTGCTGCCTTATACTCAAACCGGAGAAGACGGTTTAATGAAAGAAAGTACACATGACTCCAGAATGTGCCCTGCAAATAGTCTCAAAAGGCAAATTAAGCGGGGGAAATGTCGCCAAGGAGGTCTCACGATGTGAATTAGGAAGCGCGGGCTGTGGTAAACTGGACCATGTTGGTTAGGCTGTCAAAATAGACTGAGTCTCTGACTTTGCCAATAGCATCCAGTCCTTGCTGACTCAGCTCACTGGCCCGCCGATAGGCATACTCAATGCCACCGTTTTCAGCGATGAAACAAAAGACATTTTCAAACGCATCTCTGTTACCGTTGTTGCGGAGATGATCGATGATTTCTCGGCTGCCGGCTTTGCCGGCCTTCCTTAGCGAATATATCAAAGGTAGAGTTACTTTACCAGTGAGGACGTCGTTGCCTGGTTCTTTGCCGGTAACCTCGGCCTCCCCAACAAGATCAAGCAAATCATCGGCAATCTGAAACGCCGTGCCTACTTTCTCGCCGAAAGCGGCAAAGCGCTGGCATTCGCTCTTTCTGCGCTTTTTCAATATCGGCCCCACTTCACAGGATACGGAAAAAAGTGAGGCGGTTTTGTCGGCAATGATGGAGAGGTACTCTTCTTCAGAAAGGTTATAATTGCCCGTTTCTTCAATCTGGCGTAGTTCCCCCACTGATACCCGCTCTGTCGCCTGCGAGATCGTTTTCATCAGCTCAACCGACTCAGCTCCCACCAAGATACGAAAGGCTTTTGCAAGCAAGTAGTCGCCCATCAATACGGAGATGAGGTTGGTCCACTGGGCATTGACTGTCTGGAATCCTCGCCGTATTTTCGATTCATCAATTACATCATCGTGCAGCAAAGTGGCGGTATGGATGAGCTCAATGGCTAAAGAGGCGTTGACGGAGTGTTCGGTGAAGTTGTCAGCCGCCCGCGAAGACAAAAAGAGAAAGGTCGGACGCATCCGCTTTCCCCTGGTCCTCAACAGGTAGCGGGCAATGGAGCTGATAAGCGGAGAGTCTCCTCTTAAATAGTCAGTAAGCTTTTGGTCAAATTCCTCCAGGTCAGCTTTGACCGGTCTGGTATACTCAGCAATTTTATTGCTTTCAACCATTACTTCGGATTCCGCTCTCTCCAACACCACTATGGGACGCCAAAATATGTATTTCCGTTCCCCTTGTCAATCTATTAACATCGTTATGCCGGACGTTGACTGGATATGGCAAACCTTATTGCTTTAACGACTGTATGTAAGATCATGCCATGCTGCCTGGTACGAAGTCTCGTTAAGATACTCGCGTTCATTGTGCCTGCTGCGAAAAGAGACAAACCGCTTTGGTTCGTTAGCTGCTGCGAAAAGCCGCTGCCCCATCTCAAAAGGGATGAGTTCATCATCGGGTGAATGCATCACCAGAACCGGGCAGGTCAAAGAACCGATTTTTCTAATCGAGTCAAATTTGTATCTCAGAATGTGTTTAACGGTAAATAAGGGGAATATCTTTCTTGCCATTCTCTCCACCGAGGTGAAAGACGACTCAACAACCAGCGCCCTGCATTTAACCCGCCGGGCGAGCTCAATTGTTATCGCTCCACCCAGCGAACGCCCAAAGAGAATGATCTGTTCAGGACGCACCCCCTTTTGCTCCACCAACCAGTTGTAGCAGGCCTCAGCATCGGCGTAAACGTTCTCCTCCGAGGGGGATCCGTCCGACTTCCCATAGCCGCGGTAGTCGAACAATAGAATGCGAGCGCCGAGGCTCAAGATCAACTCAGCCGTCTCCAGCCTATGCGAGATATTGCCGGCGTTTCCATGACAAAACAACACGACCGGTACTTGTGAATTGGTGTTGGGATTGTCCGTCCTGAAGTACCAGCCGTGAACTCGTTCTCCCGCCGCTACGTTGATATACACATCTTCAAATGGAAGTTCGAGCTGATCCGGCGTTACCACGAACTCGCGAGTAGGGTGGAAAATCAGTTTTGGCTGCAAGAAGTAGAAAGCAATACAAGCGGCTAATAAAACCCCGAGGACAACTATGACCCACCAGACGATCATTTTCACACTTGTAGCTCGAGTTCCGAATCCGCCAGAGGCAGACGAGTAATCTGACATTCGATACTAATAGTTTCCTTGGCAGGTCTCAAGGAGACCTTCCCTACTTTCCTTGAAGACGGTAGGTAGGGTTCTAAGCAGAATCCGTATGAGGCGGATGGAGCAAGAAACCCGACATTCGACAGTGAAGAAAACATTGTCAGGTTTCTCCCCGCCTTGGGCGGGTTGGAACCTGACCTGCGAGGCTGTGCGCTATTCATTCCCATTCAATCGTTGCCGGTGGCTTGGAGGAAATGTCGTAGACCACGCGGTTGATGCCTTTGACGCTGCGGATAATCCGGTTGGCAATCTCGGCCAGGATTTCGGGGTCAATACGCGCCCAGTCGGCGGTCATGCCGTCGACAGATGTTACCGCCCGCAAGGAAACAACGTGCTCGTAGGTGCGCTCGTCTCCCATTACTCCCACAGCTTTGATCGGCAGCAGCACTGCAAACGCCTGCCACACGGAGTCGTAGACTCCTTTGTTCTCCAGTTCTTCGATGAAGATAGCGTCCACTTTGCGCAGGAGATCGCACCGCTCTTTCGTAACCTCACCGAGAATACGTACCGCCAATCCGGGTCCGGGGAAAGGGTGGCGACGAATAAATGCTTCCGGCAAACCAAGCATCCGTCCTAGAGCACGCACTTCATCCTTGAACAATTCCCTCAGCGGTTCGACCAGCTTGAGATTCATCCGATCTTTAAGTCCCCCGACATTGTGGTGTGATTTAATCGTCGCCGACGGCCCCTTGAACGACACCGACTCAATTACATCAGGGTAGAGAGTCCCCTGAGCGAGGAAGTCGATTTGACCGATCCGCTTTGCTTCCTCTTCAAAAACGTCAATGAAAGTGTTACCGATGATTTTGCGCTTCTGTTCCGGATCAACAACGCCAACCAGGAGTTCCAAAAAGAGAGATGAGGCGTCGATCGGATGCAGGTTTATATTGAGAGTTTGGAGCATAGCGACGGCATCCCCGAACTCGTTTTTGCGCAGCAGGCCATTGTTGACAAACACGGCGTGCAGGTTATC
>CAZYRH010000108.1:0-8266 GCA_964650395.1 uncultured Ignavibacteriales bacterium | reverse complement strand
ATGACAACCTACTCCCCTCCTATCCAAAAAATCTGATTCCGCATTGCCTGATTTTCGCCTATATTGGAAGGCGATGAGCTATCTCGTTTTTGCCCGGAAGTATCGCCCGCAGGCGTTTGAAGATATTGTGGCGCAGGAACATGTAAGCCACACCCTGCAAAACGCGGTGAAAAACAACCGTGTCGGTTCCGGCTATCTGTTTTGCGGTCCGCGCGGCACGGGCAAAACTACCACCGCGCGAATCCTGGCCAAAGCGCTCAACTGCGTCAACGGGCCTACTCCGACCCCCTGCGGAGTTTGCCCGACATGTATCGAAATAGCGGCCGGTTCCTCCCTTGATGTCCTCGAGATTGACGCCGCTTCCAACACCGGCGTGGATGACATTCGCACCCTGCGCGAGAATGTCCGCTACCTGCCGACAGGAGGAAAAAAGCGGATATACATTATTGACGAGGTGCATCGCCTTTCTGGCGCCGCCTTCGACGCTCTGCTGAAAACCTTGGAAGAACCTCCACCACATGTCATCTTCATTTTTGCCACCACTGAACCATTGAAAGTTCCCGAAACTATCCTATCACGAACTCAGCGCTTTGATTTCAGACGAGTGTCGGTCAGCGACTTAATCGAGCATCTTCGCAAGATTGCCCAAGCTGAGAATCTTGAAGTCGATGAGGCTGCCTTGCAGCTTTTGGCGCGCAAAGCTGACGGCTCGGTGCGAGATTCGCTATCGCTTTTGGATCAGGTCACTTCGTTCTCCGGGGATCATATCACTCAAGAAAAGGTCGTTGAGGCGCTGGGACTGGTCGACCGGCAAACTCTGTTCGATTTCAGCCACGCAGTTGCGGCCAAGGACAGCCGGGGAGTTCTCCACATAACAAAGCGGATTCTAGACGGTGGCACAGATGTTGCCGACTTTGTCCAGGAGTTGTTAGAGCATTTCCGCATTCTAATGATACTAACCATCGATAAAGAGTCTGCCGATGTACTCCACTTAAGCAAGGATGAAGTGGACGACTATGTCAAACAAGCAGAGAATTTTTCTGTTGGCGATCTCATCAGACTTATGAAGATTGCCGCTGATATGAACTTGAATATGAAAAGCGGCCTGGACGAAAGGCTCGTTCTTGAAATAGCCGGTGTTAAGATGGCCGAGATGGAAGCTACGGTGCGGTTTGAGGAGATCCTGGAGCGTCTGAACCAGAATCCGCAGGGGATAGTTGCAGGCGATGTAGATTTGTTTGGTCAGAGCAAAAAAAAAAGTGACAGCACTACTTTTAACAGGGCCAAGCCAGAGGAGACAGGACTGGCGTCGTCGGACCGGTCCATTTTCCCCAGAAGCATCAACGCTGCCCAGCTTCAAGCCGGGTGGGAGAATTTCTTAGGTTATTTGCGGCAAAAAAGTCCCATGTTAGCATCGCAGTTAGCCATGGCGGAGATTCGCGGTGTCAAAGAGAACCAGGCTCACCTGGTGTTTCCAGCTTCAGGAACAGCTTCAAAACAACTAGTTGAAAAACCGAGCAATTTAAGCTTGATAACAACCGTCTTAAGAGAGCATTTTAAGGCAAATATACATGTAAAATTTGATATTGACCCTGATAATGCTCCTTCTTCCCTGGAGAACAATAAACTGCGCGTGTCAAGCGCTGAGGTTGAAAGAATAATCCAAAACTCACCCCGATTACGGAGGCTGTTGGAAAAAGTCGACGGTGAGATTATTGGTATCAAAAAACTTTAACAAAGATAATTTCAAGTACCAAAGGAGAGTATAATGGCGAAAGGTGGATTAGGGGATATGATGAAGCAGGTTCAACAGATGCAGGCCAAGATGGATCAGATGCAGGCTGAACTTGAAAAAGCGGAGGTCGAAGCCAGCTCCGGCGGCGGGATGATAAAAGTTGTTGCCAACGGCAAACACGAGATCAAATCGATCTCTATCGACCCCGAAGTCGTCGACAAAGATGACGTTGAAATGCTGCAGGACCTTATCGTTGCGGCTGTAAATCAGATCCACCAGAAGGTTCAGGAACTTCAGGCGGAACAGATGTCCGGTCTGACCGGCGGGATCAAGATCCCGGGATTGAACCTTCCCTTTTAGATTCAGATAGTTCCATGTTCAAATCGGCTGCATCAGTTGAACGACTCGCCAACAGGCTGGCGCGCCTGCCGGGAATAGGACGGAAGTCCGCTACCCGCCTTGCTTTTCACATTCTTAAGTTGCCCAAGGAAGAGGCCTACGAATTGGCGGACGTTATTCGAGAGGTCAAGGAGAAGGTCGGTTTCTGTTCAATCTGCTTCAATATCTCGGAGACTAACCCATGCCGGATTTGCGCCGATCCCTCCAGAGAGAAAAGTGTCATTTGCGTGGTCGAGGAGACCGCCGATGCAGCCGCTATAGACAAGGTTGAGGGTTTTAAGGGGCTGTTCCACGTTCTGGGAGGGAGACTATCGCCTCTGGACGGCATTGGACCGGAGGATCTAAAAATCCGTGAATTACTGGCGCGCATTAATGAGGACGTGAAAGAAGTCATTATCGCTACCAATCCCAACGTTGAGGGGGAAGCCACCGCGATCTATCTTTCCCGGCTGTTGAAACCGTTGGGAGTAAAAGTAACCCGAATCGCACGCGGGCTGCCGGTCGGTTCTGACCTTGAGTATGCTGATTCGATGACCCTGACCAGAGCCTTAGAGGGTCGCCAGGATTTCTGACAGCGTCATGGAGGAAAACAACAGTAGCCGGGGCGCTCTTTATCTTTTACTCATTGTCATTGTAATTTTCATAGCTGGACGGCTGTTCGGAACCGATCTTTTTGACAACAACTGGTCATTCGCCCACTGGCAGAGCCTCTCAGGTTGGTATATCGTCTTATGGTTCGCAATCTCGGCGATAGCGGTGCTGCTGCTGACTTCACTGACCGAGAAGATCGCTCTGCTTTTCAATTCACCGCTGAAAGTCCTCATTGCCTCAGCAGTTCTCTTTGCCCTCTTCATTGTCTTTCAGTTCGATTCCTTTCTTTACGGCGGTGGAAACACCAGAATTGCCCAAATTGCCCAAGTGGAACGAGTAATTTATCGCTGGTTTGAGTATGGGTCTATCTGGGCGGTATCATGGCTGGATGGGCTGTTCGACCTTTTCAATATCCAGTACAATGCCGCCGGGGTGTACGCCTGGAAGGTTTTTGCTTTTGCCTGCACCGCTCTCACTATCCTGGGCTCGCTCCAACTGGTAAGAGAGTTGACGGCGAATAAGACGAGACGGTTTTACCTTTTTGTCATCCTTTTATTTGGTCCGCAGACCGTCCTTTACTTCGGCTTTATTGGAGTGGAACCGGCGGTCGTGGCGATTTCCACCTGGTTCGCTCTGCTGGCTATGAGGTTGAGTAACCGGTTCACCACCACTCGCCTCTTGGCTTTGTGGGGTATAGTCTTTCTTGGGGTATTTGTACATTTTACTCTGTTATACATTCTACCGGCGGCAGTTTATGTAACCGCTAAAGCCAGTTTCAAAAGGCGACAAAGTCACCTTATAGCTCTCGTGATAGCTTTGGCATCTTATGTCGGGCTTTTGTTTTCAGCCTACTATGTGGCTGACCACAACCTTGAGTTTTCAAAATACCTGCTCTTTTTGTCAGGCAAAAATCCCCACTCCGACTACGGCCTTTTTTCACTTCGCCACATTAGTGATATGCTCCAGATACTCTTTCTGGCCTTCCCTCAGGCTGTCATAGCAGCGTACTTAGTTGCAACCCAATCCAGAAAGGTAATGGATAAAAACAGCTCACTTCTGCTGCCACTGTTGATGGCTCTCAGTGGAATCACGGTGGTTTTGATTCTCGACCCCATCAATAGTATTGTTTTAGGTTACCCCCGCTTCACTGCTTACCTGTTGCCGTTTTCTTTTCTCTTAGTTTATGTCTTAAATGAATCTTGGCCTGAGGGTAAAAAGGAGCCAACCCCTCTGCTCCTTCTCGCCTGCTTGGCAGCAACATGTTTGGTATTTCCATTGAGCTACCTTCCTGGCTATATCAGAATAGCCCGGGCTGATCCATACGTCACGAGCTACTTGGAAAAGCATGACTCATTTTACCTGAGCGGTTGCCTGTCCTTTCGCGACGCTTACTTTTACCGAAAGGAGCTGGATCAAGCTAATGCCTGGGAACAGAAGCTGCCTTTGAAATCGCCTGATTACCTCAACATACGTGGCTGCGGAGAACTGGCGTTAGCCGGAGAGGACGCTGAAGCGCTCAGAACGTTGCACAAGATGATAGCCCAGAATCCCTATTGGTCCGAGCCTCGGGCTTTAGTGGCGTCGATACAGATGAAGCTGGGCCGTTACAAACTGGCCAAACCGCAGATTGACACCTGTCTCATGCTTGATCCCTACAAAAAAGATCATTTGGTTAACCTGTACCGATACTATCGCGACGTCCAGAGCTACCCGCAGGCACTGGACGGTATCAAAAGAACGCTGCAAGTCTATCCTCAAGATGATGACATAAAGACCGATTTGATGATTGTCTATTACCGCAGCGGCGCTTTCCAGACGGCGGACTCTCTGGCTGACGCCTTGCTCACAGCGGATACTACTCTCCCCTACCCGTATCTCATCAAAGGGCTTATTGCTGAACGACAGAAGAACCCGCAAACGGCCATTTCTCTTTATGAAAAGTTCATCGCCTTAGCGCCGGACGAGCCCGACACCCCGGCCATAAAGGAGCAGCTGAACAAACTGAAACAGAATATCAAAGGGGAGTAATACCAAGCACACGCAAACTGATAAATACAACTCAGAAAGTCGCCTTAAAGAGGTATCAACTTACAATCGTTCTCGGACGGCAGCATATCCCCAACCAGACTCTTTTTGAGTTTTATAGTGATCTTATTCTGCTCAGGGTCAAAGTACTCATTGGAGGGAGTGATCCCCAAAATGTATTTGGCAATGAGCTGATTGGCAGCGTAGTCATACAAGCCGGCCTCGTTTTTGTCAAAGCGAACACCATAGCGGTATCCCTCGAACGGTCGGTTACCCAGATATTGTTCCTCGAACATGACCGAGCTCCCGTCCAACAGACCCTCCTCTTTACCGAACAACAGATTGCCCGTGGGGGGCCGGGAAGAGTTTCCGGAGAACTCAAAGGCCAGCCATTCTTTGTCGCTTGCCACAACAAAGCCTTCTTTTCGCACCAGGGGACTGCCTTTGCTAATCCGACCGGGCAAGATAATTGCCTTTTCGGTCGTCTCTCGATCTACAAACGCGCTGAATTCCTCCAGCAGTGATTCCCAGGAGGGCTTGCTACAAGCTTTAAGAAGCTGACTTCTCATCGCTGAATTGCTCAGTGCATGCACTTCGTTAAATCTACCGGAAAGCGCAAGATATAGGTCCATGTACTTCTGCTGCCCGATTCTGTCAAGGAGGAAAGCGGTAAATAATCCGGCCACCGGGTAGGCGATATCTGACGGAGCGAGGTTGTCAAATCCCGGCACCGTCAACAGAGAATCAATCTCAACGATATTCTTACGATACAAAAATCCGCCAAGAGCCATCAGAGTCGACGGCGCTGTCCCCCAGCGCCCGGCGTAGTACACAGCCAATCCATCCCCCAGCAAGGGGTGAGTAAACAACGGGAGGTGCCGGAGTTTATAGTTTACCACCAATTGTGCCACTTCATAGTTATAAGGGAAAAATGCTGAAATAATATCATTAGACGCTGGGTCGAAAGAACCCTTGGTACGAACTCCCAGTATTTCCTTCACAGTTACGTCTGAGTCACAGTAGAAATATTCAATCTTTTTCTCCCTGATGGTTTTCAAGTCGGAATCTGAAATAGCGAGTGAATCGGCAAGGCGCTTGACGAATCGGTCGGCTTCGTCAAGGGTTGCCGGGTTAAGATATTTTTCTGCATCCGGATGGACATGAATCCGAAAATACTCGCTCTCTCTCACCGACCACTTTCGACAGTAGTAGTCCTGGGGGAAAGTTAGCCAATAATGGTCACCGTCAAAGGAGGCATAGTATAAATGATTCACCAGTTTGCCTCCCACTATAGCTGAGTACTCCAGTTTGACAAAATTGCCGCCAGCCAGTTCTGTAACGCGTTTGACCGGCGGTTGGAGATAATTGCGCATCGTATTAAAATCACGGACAATCGGCGAGGAACAATCTATTTTGAGTGAAATACCAGTATAATCGATCCCGAATCGGGATGACCTCTCAACAGCCGATTCCGTCCACAATCCCGATGCCGACTCCAGATTTCCAGTCACCAAGAAGTCAAAGTACTGGGTCAGAGTTTCTACAGCCACGTTTGCGGAAACAGTGATATACCCAACAAGCGTCAGACAAAAAACGACGCAAGATTTTCGGATACCAGCAAAAAGCATGTCCATCATTAGCAGGGCTCCTGTCTTTCATTCATTAGTTAGTATTAATATATATCCCTTATACAGCCTTTGTCCAGCACTGACATACAAAAAACGCCCCATAATTGGGGCGTTTTCGGAAAATGAGAATTCTCTTCTCAACTTTGGAAGAAACTTAGCTCTAAAAGGTAAATCCCACTGAAAACCGCTGGGTCGATTGGAGCCGACCTAGGTCCTGCCAGGCATAGTCTACAATGAGCTTGGTTCCGTTGGTGACCTGGGTGGATAGGCCGCCGCCCAAGGTTAAGCCTTCTTCCTCATAATTCAATTTGTAGCCTCCCCGCAGGAAAAACCGGTCCGAATAGTCCCATTCAGCACCCAAGGCGCCCTGCTGCATATTGTCGTTGGGATGCTTGAGCTCTCCGGACAGAGTCAGCCCCGAGTTCGGCCCCATGTCAATATCATAGGCCACCCCAACCCGGAATGTCATGGGGAGATCATATGGAGTCGTTTTGAGTTCGGCGCCGACAGCATGATTGGCTCCCTCGCCGTTTTGGGCGTCATAGCCGACGGCCAAATCCGGGCCTGAAAACTTCAGCTCCGGCCCCATGTTACAGATGCTCATACCCAAGCGGAGAGATCGAAAACCGGTATATAACAGAGTCCCAAAATCAAAGGCAAACCCTTCCGATTTCTCATTATGAATCCTCTCACCAAGGTACTTGACAGTCGTGCCAAAGGCAAACCGATTGGTCAGCTGACGGGCAAACGAAAGACCAACCGCATAGGAGACGGCGGAATACGAATTGCCGGTCCCGTCCTGCTGTTCAAACGTAGTGATTTCCT
The DNA here is from genome assembly GCA_964650395.1 of uncultured Ignavibacteriales bacterium. Lineage (GTDB taxonomy): Bacteria > Zixibacteria > MSB-5A5 > GN15 > FEB-12 > CAZYRH01. The sequence continues at coordinate 1,063 of CAZYRH010000108.1, read as the reverse complement.
GGTCGTCCATGGAAAGAACCGTCGCTGAAACCCCAAACACGCCGATGTCCTCGAAACTCTTAGCCAAAGCAACGTAGTTGAGATCAATATCCAGTATCCAGTTCACATTGGTGAAACCGATAGCTACATTTTCAATCTCAGCCAGGCCGGCCGGATTCCAGTAGGCGGCATAGACGTCATTAGCCATCGCCACTGAAGCTTCCCCCATGGCCTGGTATCTGGACCCGACGCCTATCTTCAAGAACTGAGCGCCGCTGGCACCCACTTTGGAAAACTCCGCGTAGGTACTACTGGTCAAAAACAGTACAACCAACACTATTACGAATTTTTTCACCTTGCACCTCCTCTACTTGATGATGGCGAAACGACCCAAGTGTTCGCCGTAAGGCGACTCGACATGGTAGATATAGATTCCGGATGCCACGAGCTGACTGTTTATTGAAAGCAGGTTCCACCGGGCAGCGCCGGTACCATCGTCATGGTTGATCGTCTGCACCAAATCCCCTGCCAAAGTGTATATTCTAATAGTGCACTGGTCGGGAATCTTCTGAAATTCAATAACCGACTCCCCTTCACCCGTTTCCACCATCGATGAGTACTGAGCAAAGTACGGGTTGGGCACCACCCGAATCTTTCTTAGGTCTGTTGCCGCGGTGGCAGTGCTAACTCCATCAACCTTAAAGGCGAAGTTATCTTCCGGACCGTTTAGCGGCGCTCCCTGCACGGTAAAGACATCACCTACGACCGGGTTGTATACCGAGTCATCAAAGCCGAACATCCAGCTATAGTAATAGGGAAAGGCTTCCAGCGTCACTGTGGCCGTGGAGTCATAAGGGTAGTTGACGATGGCCAACAAGTCGTAGGGGTCCCAAATACCGTCCCCTGCGAAATCATACACCGCCAGAGAAACACGTTGATTAGTAGTTGTATTCCAGACCTCGAAATAAACCCAGTAAGGGGTATCGCTGCCGTAAAATCCGTCAAGCACCCATGAGGCCAGCGTGGAGTCGCCGGTGTACCGAAACTCATATGTAGACCGGAAATGAGCGCCGCCAAAGACATC
>CAZYRH010000107.1:0-8288 GCA_964650395.1 uncultured Ignavibacteriales bacterium | reverse complement strand
TCCAAGCGTCTCACGGCTAAAGGGATCGAAACCGCCCTCCAGTTAAGCGAGGTGGACGATGGGTGGATCAGAAAACAAATGGGAATTATGGGGGTTCGCATGGTTCACGAACTGTGCGGTGTCTCTTGTTTTCCTTTGCAGCTCTCGGCGCCCCCAAAAAAGGGGATTACGTGCTCAAGATCATTTGGTCGACCGGTAACAACGTTGAATGAGATGAAAGAGGCGGTGGCGGCCTATGCCTCACGGGCGGCCGTTGAGCTCAGGAAACAAAACTCAGTCGCCGGGCATCTCACCGTCTATATGATGACAAACCGATTCAAGGTGAAAGAGCCCCGGCACAACGAGGAAGTGTCTATCAAACTTCCGGTCGCCACCGACAACACCGGAGAATTAATTCACTATGCTTCCGGCGCGGTAGAGAAGATTTTCAAAAGGGGATACAAATACAAAAAGGCCGGGGTAATATTGACGGAACTGTCTCCCGCCTGTCAGAGCCAGACCGACATGTTTGATTCTCTCGACCGCGACCGCATGGAAAAACTGATGGACGCTCTTGACGCCGTTAATGTCCAAATGGGCACGAGAACACTTCAGTTTGCGGCCCAAGGATCTACTCAGCCCTGGAGTATGAGATGTGAAAGGCGTTCTCCCAACTATACCACCAATTGGAATGAGCTCATGCAAGCTAAGGCAAGTTAATAGGATACCCTGGCGGCGAGCCTTTTTGCCGCATTAACGGATGAATTGACTTCTACTTAAGAAGCTGCTTGACAAATGGGAACAGTGCGGGATCCCGCTTAGCTGGCTTTTTTCTTCTTGGCGTGAGTGCGGGTCTTGGGTTTTGCCCCTTTGGTGATGGTGTCGGCGGTGATGATGACCTCTGCAATTTCTGGAGTCGATGGAATCTCGAACATCACATCCAACATGGCCTTCTCAAAGATGGACCGAAGCGCCCGAGCGCCGGTCTTTCTTTTCTCAGCGAGTTTGACTGCGGCTTCCAAAGCTTTCGGTTCAAAGCGGAGCCGTACTCCTTCCATCTCGAGTAGCTTGGTATACTGCTTGGTGAGAGCGTTCTTGGGTTGGGTCAGGATATTGATCAAGGCTGTTTCATCCAGGGGACGCAGAGTCGCTGTGACGGGCAGGCGCCCTACCATCTCTGGAATGAGACCGTACTCAATCAAGTCAACCGGCAGGACACTGTCCAGGATTTCAGGTGAGTCCTGGTTAACGTATTCCTTCTCGGCTTCAAAGCCGACCGTTTTCTTACCTATACGGCGGGCGACAATCTTCTCCATACCGTCAAAAGCACCACCGCAGATAAACAGAATGTTAGTCGTGTTAATCTGAACAAAGGACTGCTCCGGATGCTTGCGCCCTCCTTTGGGGGGAATGTTGGCAACGGTTCCTTCGAGAATCTTGAGCAGGCCCTGCTGGACCCCTTCGCCTGAGACGTCGCGGGTGATGGACGGGTTGCCGTCTTTGCGGGCGATCTTATCTATCTCGTCAACATAGATGATCCCTCGCTCCGTCTTTTGCTGATTGAAGTTCGAAGCATGATAAAGGCGCACCAGGATATTTTCCACGTCCTCGCCCACATACCCGGCTTCCGTCAGGACGGTGGCATCGGCTAAGGTGAAGGGAACTTTCAAGAACTTGGCCAGCGAACGGGCAATGAGGGTCTTACCGGTGCCGGTTGGGCCAAGGAGGAGAATATTCGATTTCTCCAGTTCAACATCATCATCCTTGCCGGCCATCCTTCCAGTCAGGCGGGCCCTCACCTGCGTGTTAATGCGTTTGTAGTGATTGTAGACAGCCACTGCCACGGTCTTCTTGGCCAGCTCCTGACCGATGACGTATTGGTCAAGAAAGTTCTTAATCTCCGCCGGATGCGGAACATCTTGGATTACTTTAGGCTGGTCGAGATCCGGGGCGGTTTGTAGCAGATCATTACATAGCTCAACACACTCGTTGCAAATGAATGACTCATAACCGGAAAAAAGACGTTGTACTTGGTTGGCTGATTTACCACAGAATGAGCAGCGCTGATGAATTCTCGGATAGTTGGTCTTTCTTGACATAGAAGCCTGTACCCAATGAGGGATATCTATGAGTTTATATCACGTGATACAGCCGGGGATTTACCGTCCCGGCTCTATTTCTTTTTTTCTGCACGTCCAAATTCATACACTTTATCTATAATACCGTACGCTTTTGCCTCCTCGGGAGACATGAAAAAGTTGCGATCAGTATCTTTTTCAATGGTGTCAAGAGGTTGGCCGGTATGCTTCACCAGTAGTTCATTCAATCGCTTCTTGGTCTTGGCAAACTCTTCGGTCATAATCACAATGTCTGATACTTGTCCCTGAGTGCCTGCCATAGGTTGGTGAATCATGATTCGACTGTTCGGGAGAGCGGCTCGCTTTCCTTTGGAGCCGGCAGCCAGCAAAAACGCTCCCATCGAGGCGGCAATACCCATACAAGTAGTGGCAACACCCGGTTTGATGAACTGCATGGTATCATAGATTGCCATACCGGCGGACACCGAACCACCGGGGGTGTTGATATAAATGTAGATATCTTTTTCCGGATCCTCCGCTTCCAGAAACAGCATCTGAGCTATCACCAGGTTAGCGACTACATCATCGACGGGGGAACCAATAAAAATAATCCTATCCTTGAGCAGACGGGAAAAAATATCGTAGGCTCGCTCGCCCCGGCCGGTCTGCTCCACAACCATCGGTACCAGGTAGTTAGAGTGAATTTTATTTGTCATCTATTCCTTCTCTTCTCTCACGTTTCTCGGTTACAGTTACTTGCCCGCCTCTTTAGACACAACCTTGGCTCTGCCGATCAAAAAATCAAGCACTTTTTCCTCCAGCAGCGTGTCTATAATGCTGGAAATCCTGCCGGATTGTTCCAGGGTTTGCTTAGCCTGTTCATAGGTCGTCTTATAATCGGCGGCCAGGCTCTTTACCAGTTTTTCGGTATCTGACGACGAAACTTCAATCCCTTCCTGTTCTGCAATGTGATGGTACAGCATGTGCCAGCGGATGGTATTGACAGCAACTTCGCGGGAATCGTTACGAATCTTACTCTCATCAACATCAGATTGGCCTTCTTTTTCATTTTCGACAATGCTGTCAAGGTACCCTTCCACTATGGACTGAGGGATAGGAAACGGGTTCTGTTCACAAATCTGGCGGATTATTTGGCCTTTCTGGAGACTTCTCAACTCACCGGCATAGCGCCTCTTAAGATCCTCACGAATTTTCATTTTCAGTTCAAGAGCGGTGTGGGCCTGCCCGGTTCGCTTGGCGAAGGCATCATTTAACTCAGGCAATATCCGCTCCCTGACTTCCTTGATCTTGCAGGCGTATCTGATAAGCGCACCGGCGTAGACTCGATCCGGGTAATCGTCATCGTAAACTACCTCAATTTCCTTTTCATCACCGGCTTTCATGCCGGGCAACTGCTCTTTGAATTGTTTTACCGTGAATCCCCTGGCCAGATCGATTTCCACGTCAGACATAAGGTCCGTCTTGAGCACCAGCCCGGGATCATAGACCTTTTTCAAATCAACCACTACCATGTCGTCCTGGCGCGCCACACGATCGACCGGGCGAAAGTCAGCAAACATCGAGAGGAGGGATTGGGTAAGCTCCTCAACATGTTCGTCTTTAACCTCGATATCAACCGCGGTCACCTGAAGATTATCGAGGTCAACCTGGTCTATGTCAGGATGCACCTCAACCTTGGCTGTATACCTGAGACCGCCGTCGTCGTTGAAATTGAAAGCAGTAAGTTTCGGAGGAGAGACAACGTCAAGTTTCTTTTCTTCGATCGCCTTGGGATAGCTGGTGCGGATCAGTTCCTCAGCCACATCGACCTTGACCTCGTCGCCATACATGGACCTCACGAGGTGTATCGGAGCCTTTCCTTTCCGAAATCCCTTGATGGTGGTTTTCCGGCGGAGATCAGCGAAGGCTTTCTCCAACTCCTCATTAACAATATCGGCCGGTATCTCAACCGAGAGCTCTCGAATGAGTTTTTCTATCTCCCTTACTTCTACCTTCACTTATGACTTTTCCTTTTTAGAGACACATCCCTTTTCTCTTGAGGCGCCTATGAGAGACTGTTCTTCAGCTACCCCTCGGCTCTAATAGTCCCTTCTCAGACCCTCCAGATCATATAACAACCCATCGGAACAACTTGAATAAATCAAGCTCTGCCATCTCCAGTGCGAAAGGGGGGACTCGAACCCCCATTCCATAAGGAACTGGATCCTAAATCCAGCGCGTCTGCCAATTCCGCCACTTTCGCCTGCAATAACTTACAAAAATTCTCCGCTATCCGCAATGACCTTTTAGGTGTCTGGGCTACAAGCTGTTTTCATCGAGCGCCAGGATGACCCCGGTGAGTCTCCCAAACTCATGTTTACTGTGGAATCTATCTTTCCTTGATTAAACAAGATTGCCTCGCAACCTCATAATTTATAACAAATTAGAGGTCGACAGTGTCGCGTTATGGAAGTTCGTGCACTATGAGAAGTGGCAAGTTGAATTGTGGCATGGGCATCTTGCCCATGATTCACGAGCAGGATGCCCGTGTTACGTAAAAAGAATATGTAAACTTATTTACAGGAAACAACACTAAACGATCATTTTGAAATTCAGAATCGGTAAGGAGTAATATCCACGAATATGTTTGCCTTTCAAGAAGTAGTCTTTTACATTGTCCACTACAGCAGAAGGCGAATCTTATGAACTCAGAGCGAACATCCATATCGTTATTGAAAGGCCTCATTTGTAGCATCGCACTCCTATCTCTGACGCTCCTTTCCTGCGGCAAATCAAGAAGCCCTGTTAACTCTACAACCTCTGACCATAAGGCGCTCTGGGCCAGCCACGCCACCCCAGCGTATGTCGTTGAGCAGGCGCGCTCCTGCTTCTGCCCCGGTCCTCACGGTTTCATCCGTCTGACAGTGGTCGGCAACAAAATCGTTAAGGGGGTAGAAAGTGAGAGCAACTATCCCCTAACGATTGATGAACTGAAGCGATACAAGACTATTGATGAGCTTTTTGAGTTTATTGACGAAGTTGAAAAGTACCAACCAGAAATCTTCCAAGTTAAGTACGATTCAATTTTCGGCTATCCCCGCAGCGTCTATGTTGATTGGAACCGTGAAGTGGCCGACGAAGAGATAGGGTTTAACACGAAGTTGGTTCAGCTTTTCCCCTGATGTCCCCAAGCTCCTATCTGTAGCAGTCGTATTGAGAAACGCTATCTTTTATTAACGGTCGAAGTATTCTCCTACGCCATTTCCCTCATACCCGTCCCTGCATTGTCCTATCTTTCGCTTTGCCGATGACAGAGATTCTTGTATAATCCGGCACACGTAAACTGCAAGATAATAAAGGATAACGCCATGAAAACGAGGCTGCTGTTGGCTGTGACGCTTACTTTGCTTATAGGTCACTCTGCATTCGCCCAGAGAAAGTTCAGTTTTACTCTGGATCCGTCAGTATCACAGAACTTCGGATACACCGAATACGTCATGGATATTGTTACATACAGCGACACCGGCCTGGTGGTTTTGGGAAGTAAACTGGAGTTTCCGCTGGACGTAGTTATGGCAGGCGTCAGGTTTGGGATGCAACCAATGGAGGACAGCACAGATGCCTGGCGGGTTGAAGGCGGCATATTCACAAACATCGACGACCCCGATAAGATCATGAAAGACACCGACTGGAAAAAAAAGAGAACGAATCTGGTAGTTGACGACTCTTACACCGAGTCCAGAACTGAGATGACCTCATTACTCCTCACTCTCGAAGCTACTAAGTGCGTCATCCACAGACCAAACGTCGATCTTGCCCTCTGGGCGGGGTTCCGCTATCACCGTGTCAACCAAGATATATTTGGATGGGACGGTTGGTCCATTGATTCAAACCTCGTTATGCACAAGCAATCCGGTGCTGAGAAAGGGATTTCATATAGAGTCACTTATAAGCTGCCTCATATTGGCTTACGCTCTAATATCAGGTACGGCCAATGGGCCTCAGTTGAAATAAAAGCAGCATATGCGCCGGTTTTCGTCTCCGATCACGATGACCATCTGCTGCGCCACAAAATCGGCACTTCCAGCATTTCCGGAAACGGGATCATCTCAGGAGCGAGCATTCACGTCAGCCCAACGAGCACTACCACCCCCAAGCTGCTTTTTTGCGTGGTGAGCAATTTTGCATACTTTCATGCCTCAGGCAGCCAGAAACAAAGCTGGTACGGTGATGACCCAATCACACCCGATAAGGATGATACCGGCACAGTAGTCCCTGGTATCCCACATGAAATCAATAGTCTTCAAGTTAGCGTTGGCTTAGAGGTAGGATTGACTTTTTGATCTAACTTCTCACGCCGGTATACCCGAGCTCTGGCAGGTCAAGCTCCACATACACTTAAGCAAATTATTTACCCCCGCCGGATCCGGTATGCTCCCATCATCGTTTTGCCTGTCCCCACCCAGACCCGGCAGGGGTATTTGAGAGGCTCAATCAAGTATACGGATGAGCGCGAGAAGTGAAAATCCTCGGAAACGCTCTCATTGTTTGTCATACAACATCCGTGCCATTAGAACGTTCCGCGCCACTTTTTTTCGTAACTGATTGAGCGACAATCTAATGCGTTAAGAGGGTCACACTGACGAAGTAATGTGAGTAGCTGCCAAGGCCTGGTTGTTACGCATTTACCTACGCAGAGAGTCGCATTGAGCCGTAACATGTTGATTGAGAATAGATTATGATTACGTAGCGGGCGTTCGGTAGTACACATGTTCGCACATCAACTCGGCTTGAAAGCTTGGAAGATCGTTGGTCTGAACTTGCTTCTGGGTTATACTCGTGTAAGAGATAAGCTCACTTGGAAACAGAAATGAACAGTCATCGTTTTCCTGTCGCGCAAACCTCGTTAACCTCCAGATACTCTTATTGTGGTAAGCGTATGTCCTCGATTATCAACTTGATCGAGGATTGACGGATATCACGTCTGCTTCCCATGAAGAGACCAGACCCTTGACGATCTTCTAACTGAGAATTGACTTTTTTACTCTTTTTCTGGGTTCTCGCTTGCTATTATTCATGCTAGGTACTATCTTAAAAAAAAGCAGCTAAGGCAGAAACAGCATGAGAAGTCGCATTTTTGAAATCGTTGTTTTCCTTATAGACTATATACAGGGAGATACGGGGCACCTTTCCGAGTCCGATGATCTCTGGACATCTCTGGAGGCGCAGGGGTATTCGGAAGATGAGATATCATCGGCTTATTCCTGGTTGATGAAGCGTTTTGATAGCCCTTCGCAGCAGCTTTATTCATCCTTTCCCAAGACCCACTCCTCAAGCCGCATATTGACCTCTCTAGAACACAGTCAATTAACAACCAAGGCACACGGTTTTCTCATGAAGTTGTTGAATCTGTCGTTGATTGATGACGAACAGCTTGAGGCCATCATGGATCGTGTATCCTCTTTCGACCCAAAGCCAGCGACTCTTGACCATATCAAACTCATCGCATCGTCGATCGTATTTCCAGATTTAGACGAGTTCGACGCTCTAACACTGCTTGATGCCAAGGGAGACTACTCCAGCTTCGTCAATTGATAGCGGATGTTTTTCAAAGACAAAAGGATTCTAATCGACCTGGCATCACAGTAGCCCACCCAACGGGTAAGGTTTCTCCTGATTCGTCACGATACCGCCCGTTGAAGGTATCTAATAAAATCCTCAATTCTTCACTTGATGACTTAAACACAGATTGCTAAGTATGATTCGTGGGCGGCAGATGTCCTCATCTGCCCCGTCCTCCTTATTCAAAAATCCGCAATTTTCTCCTTGAAAAATCATATAGACGTTGCTAAACTTCCAAAGGCACGCGCTCAAATGGAAGAACGGGCTGCGGCTGCCGTGTAGTGGCTCTTAGGACGGCAAGCCTAAGGGTGAGGTGTACATTTGAGATTAGGGAGGAAGAATATGGCACAATAATCAATCACGGGTAAATTCTTTTAAACAACAAACGATAGTATCTCGTTTATGGATTGAGGTGGAAAACTCAGAAAGGAGATTTGTGATGAAATAAGTAGGAAGGGCAATGTGGGCGGTGCTGTTATTTGCAGTTCCTTGCGGTGTTGTAGGCCAATCATATGTGCCACGCGATCCAATACGGCCAACCTACTGCAATATTGAGCTAGTGTAGTGTCCCTAACGCTTCTTTACAGCGGTTGACTTTGCCGAGGATCA
>CAZYRH010000106.1:0-8315 GCA_964650395.1 uncultured Ignavibacteriales bacterium | reverse complement strand
ACCTCAGGTTTCGATCTAATAGAGACGAAGTAAGCCACAAAAGAAAAGACAAGAAACGGTTAAATAGTGAAATAAATCACAAAGAGTAAGGCTACATCTGCTAGCGATTCTCAAGCTATCAATAAAATATCAGTCTGTGGGGGAACGGCATGTAATCCTGATTTCTGTTAATAAGCGAGAATATCATTCCTGGCTATGGCCGGTACCCGCGCACAAGCTCAATCCGCTTTTTCAAAGCCGGGTGATTATAGAACCAGAACTCGATCAGCCAGTGCGGGTCAGGGTCGGAGAGGTTAAAAACCGACAGCTTGTCGAAAGTAATTGCCGCTGTTTCGCCTGAAACGCCGCTTATGTTCATGCCATACTTGTCAGCCTGGCGTTCCATTATACGGCTGGCGCCGTTGGTCACCGGCTGGAAAACAAACGTAATTACCGTCAGATATAGCATCACCAGCGGCAATGAGGCAATGTCTGACAACCGGGCGAATCTGAACCGGCCTCTAAAGCGATTTATCACTGGCTGGATTGTCTTGCTCGTAAGCCAGAGGGCGAAGGTAATAAACAAGATTGCCACCAGCAGCCCCCACCAGATATGGTGCATAACATAATGCCCCATTTCGTGTCCCATGACAAACTTGATTTCGTCATACTCAAAATTGTCAATCATAGTATCGTACAGAACAATCCGTTTGGTGCCGAACAGGCCTGTCACGTAGGCGTTGATTTTGGACGACTGTTTAGAGGCGTTGACCCGAAACACATCTGAGCCTTCAATACCAGCTTTGGAGGTGAGGGTCAGAATCTCTGATTTCAGCTGCCTGTCTTTCAGCGGTTCAAACTTATTGAACAAAGGCGAAATCACCACCGGCGCGATGACAATAAAAAAAACCGCAAATGGAATGGCCCCAATCGAGAACCACAACCACCACTTCTTGAATCGTCCTACTAACCAGTAGAAAAACCACATTGGGATAATGCCAATAATGGCACTGATTAATATCGAGAGTAGGTCTTCCCCCCACCACTGCATAAAGGTCTGGTTTAAAAAGCCGTAGTTGCTTTCGATAATGAAACTTCGGTAGACGTGGAAAGGGAAACTGAGGATATAAACAGCCGCGATGACCATGATCAGGAACAACCAGACGATAAAAAATCTTTGTCTTGCCAGCTGCGCCCAGCTTCTCAGTTTTGCTGAGAAACCAGTGAACAATATCAGAAACAAGACTCCGATACTGACAAAGAACTCGACGAAACACCAGATGTTTTTAAAGCGTGAATATGAAATTAACTTCGCCCTACGCTCTGGTGATAAAGGGTAAAGCGGCTCTTCGGTGCTTGTAGCCACTTCGGCCTGAGTCGTGGTACCAATTGCCGACGAGTCGAATTTACCTGTAACAGTACCCGTCACCTGAGTTGTAGCCGTATCTGACTGAACGGCAGTAACCGGCACCACCAATAACAATAAGAGCAAAGACAACCAGTGAGCTCTTGACATGTCTTTCTCCTGATTTAAAAATAAAGGTCAAAAGTCTTGTACTTTTGACAATTTCACGCCTGTCGTGAAGATGATCGCCGAAACCACATGAGTTTCGGCTTACATTTGGTTAAAATAATAACTTCCTTGCCATCCTATTGGTAAATAACACTAAGAAGGAAAACCTGGGTAATATTGTGCTTCTTAAAAAGGGGTGGCAGCCAGATCGGCTGCCACCCAAACACAACTAAGTAACTTCAAACAACTACCTCATGACGTGCATCATGGTGAAGACATAGTAGCTGGTAAAGTCAAGAATAACCTGAGATTTCATCGTACCACCGTGTCCGGCCTCAGTCTCTTCATAGTACCAAACCGGTTTACCAAATTCTGACAACACATAGGCAAATCTCCGAGGATCAGAGGGTGGGACTCTCGGGTCATTATAGCCGGCTGTAACCAGTATTGGTCGGGACACGTTTTCTGCATAGAAGATCGGGGAAAGTTTATGTGTCAGTTCACTGCCTACCGGACCGTACTCTTTCTCCCACCCCTTGGCAAAGACCTGGCTTGAATTTTTATTGGTGTGGTCTACATCTGATACGCCAACCATTGAAACCACGCAGGCGAACTTCTCCGGGGCTTGTGTAGCCAGCCAGTTGACCACGTATCCACCGTACGATCCCCCCCAGATAGCAATCTTGCTGGGGCTTGACCAACCTTGGTCCACTAAGTAATCGAGTGCCCGTTCACAGTCAATAAGCGATGCATACCTTCCCTCAAGATTATCGGCTTTCTCAAACGCCGGCCCATACCCTGACGAACCGCGAACATTGGGAAACATCATTACAAAGCCTTTGCTTAATGCGAAAGCAATGTTGCGCTGGAAATGAGGACGGCTCTGAGACGGCGGACCGCCATGGTAGTTCACAATGGCAGGGTTGGTGCCATCTCGCTTAGCGTTGGCAGGGGTATAGAGCAGGGCTGGAATCTCCATGCCGTCATCGGATTTATAATGGATTACTTTTACATCAATATTGGAAAAGTCAAATCCGAAGGTCGATACCTCTCCGACCGGCTGTATGGCCATATCACCCAGACTAAATTTGAACGCGGCAGGAGCTGATTTGGGTGATGAAAAACTGAAAACCACATCTCCCCTATCGTTTGCTGTTATATCACCGGCACCCTGCCCACCCAGAACGCCAATATCAAGCTTCGGCAGGGCGACACTCTTGTCGCTGAGATCGAATCCTGCCAGCTCCGAGTAGCCGTCGTTATTGATGGCGATGACCCCGATCCCCTTCTTTCTCAGAAAGAGGAAGCCATCAGTTTCCTTACCCGGGTCGTACAGCACCTTAAACTCTTTCGGCTTAGCAGGGTCGACGATACAAATCTTCATGAACTCGTCCTTTTTCGACTTCTCAGAGGTCAGGGTCAGTATTCTGCCGTCCTCCGTAAAATTAGCTGTCCAGAAGAGGCTTGTATCAGAGAGATTAGTGACCTGGCCGGTGGCAACGTCCAAGAGGGCCAGTTGACCTGCGGAGAAAGAAATCCAGCGAATGAACGCTATCTTACCTTGGTAGTAATCAACCGGATAGTAAGCTCCGGGTTCGGAGTAGATTGTGTCAAGTTTACCGGTCGAAATGGTGTACTGCCCGAAGTGCATTTCTTTGCGGTTATCGATGTAAAGGAAAAACCGATCCGGGTTTTCATCATCAAAAAGAATACCGGCATAACGGACTGTTCTGCTTTCCAGAAGCGGCCTGAATTTCCCATCGCGGGTGAAGTACCAGATATCGTACATCTCATCACCAAACTTGTTCACGCTGACAAGGATATAGTCGCCGGACGGGTGGGCGGTATAAGGGGTGTAGGGATTGAGTGCAAATCCTTCCTCAGTCCAGTTATTCGGCGTGATCTGGTGAGGCCAACCCATGGGCTCATCCTCATAAAACAGCGCATCACTCTCACCGGTTATCCGCATGGCAAAGTAGATTCGACCGGTGTTGTCGATCTGAGGGCTGGCGACGTAGTCGATACCGAGCAAAAACGACAGGTCTCTCATCGTTGGCTCCCAGTACTCCGAGGCCTCCAGCATTTTCTTGGTGACGGTATTAGCGCTGTCGATATAGCCAAGTATTCGTGTGGTGTCGGTGGTGACCCACTGGTCGATCCCCGTGAGAAGTTTTCCGACCCGTTCTGAATCCTGAGCTTGTACAGCAAAGCAGATCAAAAGAACCGAAATGACGGTCAGTACCACTGTTTTGCAACTCATGTTTGTACCTCCAATATGGTTAACTTTGATGCCAATATATGCTAACCAGTCAGTAGGTCAAGCCCACTTGGGGCTTGATGTTCATTTTGTCACGCCGCGAGTCGGCGTGACCTACTGGCTGCTTAGTATCACTCCTACCATCCCATGTAATTGTGTGAGAGACAGCTTGATTAGTCAGTACAAGCCTTTCAGTCAACAGGAGACAAACCACCTGTAGATTGATCTTGACTACACCCTTAATCGGTTAGATATTTTTAGATGGTTTTAAAAAACGCATTTTCTTCAAACAGCAAGCTGGGAAAAGCTCTCCTCTTCGTATTTATTGTTTCACTGTCACTAAGGCTTCTTGTTTTCGTACTGATGAGCAATCAGGTTAAACAGTCCACCCTACCTGAACTGATAATCGATAGTCATAATTATGTTACAGCAGCCGATGACGTACGTGAAAACCTCCGTTTTAACGCTCACGGTATCCATATCTTTGGACCCGGCTATCCTACCTTTCTGGCCATTCTTCGAACAGTCACAACGGCTCCGCGTTTTATTACACTAATTCAGATTCTCCTGAGTGCTCTTAGCTCACTAATCCTAACCCTCTTTGCGTGGGAACTAACCAGAGACAAAATTGTTGCAATGCTGGCTGGTTTAATGCATGCGACCTCGAAAGCATCTATTGCCCTGTCCAATTTAGTAATGTCTGATTCAGTTTTCTTTTTCATATTGATATTGGCTTTGTTACTTTTAATCAGGGGACTTCGGACCAATCACTGGAAGTTTTATTTACCGGCTTCGCTTCTTTTTGGAATTGCTCCCCTATTCAGATCAATTGGTTTGTTTTTCTTCGGACCTATACTAATAATCTCAATAGTGCTGCTCTGGCCGTCCAGCGGAGAGAAATGGAAAGAAAAGAGAAAGCTATTTCTCTGGCCGATTATTACGATTGTAATTGCCCTGTCTTTCGTTGGAGCCTGGGCCAACAGAGACAGAGGATCGGCAGATCCACCTATTGCGTATTCCACATATAGTGGGATGTTTAAAGTAGCCGCCCTGACCCGTGCCAGGATAAACCAGATTGATTACTCTGAAGCTACAGCAGCGTTGAACGAAGAGATAGCTGACCTAATGCCGGCTTATGACAACAAGCTGTATGGGGCTTATATGGCTCACAGCAAGGCGGAATTTATCCGTATGTTCAAATCCTACCCCCTAACCACGACTGCCACTATCCTCATTAATGCCGTTGATAAGTCTAACAGTAGTAAGACACATCTATGGCGATGTCTACCCAGCCATGCTTTTTCTATCAACCGATTCGAGGATATGCTCGGGGAATACGGCCTGAATTACTTAGTGGCCGTGCTATCCATTATTGGGTTGGTTATGCTGATTGCACGTAAACAGTACCGCCTCATAATAATTCTCTCGGCAATCTACGTGTATTTCGCCATCCTGTCGGGCTTTACCGTATATGGGAATCGGATATTTTTACCAGGCCAGATCGCTTGGACGATCTTCTCAGCCTACCCAATACTGGCCATATTCAATTTCCTGCGGAACCGGATAAGAAAAGTGCGAAAGATGCAACCAGCTCGCGGTTGATACCTCGGAGTAGAATCGTTCACCACTTCAGCATATTCATTTCGCTTACAATGATAAGCAGGTTTAAGAGAATTTGCGATCCCAAGTATAGAGAACCTCCGACCATCACATGGATAGGTCTAACCAAATCCCGTCATCGAGCCTGCCCTGATTGTCAAACAGTCCCAGATGCAGCCAGGCTGACTGGGCGGAAAGGTTCAGGGCTTGATGGTGAAGGGTAGACTCACCCTTCTTCCAAAGGCTGGATGGGTGGACGGGCTACCGGCTCCTGGCGTAGGTAACAGGATGCTTGAGCCATCCCTGCATCAAGGAGTGCCAGCTTCGGCTACCGAATACAACCCCTGATACCCACATCCGAAGCGGTGCCTGCCACTGAAAGGCCCGACAATATAGCTAAAGGGCTGCCCCGGGTTGGGGATAGTCCGCACGCAGAAGACCAGGTCACCCTTGGTCCACTTGCTGGTTGAAACAAGAGGTGAAAAATCAAAGTTGCGAAAACGGCCCTCCTCACCGGCAACCGTGATATGCAGAAAGATACGATAGTCGACCGCTATATTCTGAAGCGCCTTAAACCCAAATACAAAACGAAGCGAATCAGCCGAGGTAACCAGATAGGCGGCTCTCAAGCTGATCGAATCACCAAATCGATGCGGCAGAGTGTTGGAGGTAGGCTGCTGCCACTTTTCGTAGTGGGCCTGCAGGTAGCCGTCGAGCATACCCCGACCGACAGGATCAAGATAATCGCCGAGCATCCGAATCCGAGCCAGGTAAGTCAGACTGTCTTTGAGATTCAAAGGCAAAGTCACTTCCCGGATCGAATTGAAGCGTGACGGTACATCTTTCACTCGATATAGACAATCACCTTGTTCTTTCGCAAACAGCAATGTATCGGAGACGACACTGGTATCAAATCGGAGATCCTTTCGCGCATACTTGTTCGGGTAATTGCTAAGGTAGACTCGCATCTCAAAATAGCCGTTTTTGATACGCGGCATGAAATAGTCAACGGCGTCAAAGATATTGTGCCGAAGGGCAATATG
Source organism: uncultured Ignavibacteriales bacterium (assembly GCA_964650395.1). Classification (GTDB taxonomy): domain Bacteria; phylum Zixibacteria; class MSB-5A5; order GN15; family FEB-12; genus CAZYRH01. The sequence goes on along the minus strand of CAZYRH010000106.1, from coordinate 1,924 downwards.
AAAAATAGTCGGGTCATCGACCCCCTGCAGGAGGTCGAGGAAATCGAAACGCTGCTTGATTCGCGATGCCGGGTGTGAGTAGTGCTCGTTGTTGGCAATAAAGGCATAAACCGGATAGAACGCATAAAACTCATCGTAGGGGGTAAGAAAGACTGTCCCTCGTATAGCCGGCATCTTTGCTTTGTCCAGATTCCAGGATGGCACCGTTGCCGTGCGGGCGGTGCGAACCATTTCTCTTTTAGCCACAGTATTGAAGTTATGCAGAAAGAAAATCACTGCAATCGACGCCAATACCGGAATAACGTAGCGATACCTTTTGGTCTTACGTGCCCAGGTCAGTAGTCCTGCCAGCACCAGACCGACAAACGGTCCGGCCAGGTAGATGACAAACTCGTAGGCTTTGATGAGATTGACCGGTCTGTCGATCATGCCTAAAAGTGTTCCCAGCAAGTAGAAGACACTGGTAGCGCCGGTGAGAAGCAGCAGTCCCCGATTGATCGGAATCCTCGGCCGCCTGAGGGCATACACAATGCCTCCCAAAAAGAGAATTCCAGGGAGTGTGAATGCCATATAGGGAAAGAGAATCCCGGTGCTGCCGAGATGATGGTAACGCTGCTGAGCGGGGTCATAGCCGTTGGTCAGTGCGGAAATCAACAAAGGCAGCCAGTATACAGCGCTCACGACGGCAGTCCCAACCAATACCATGCAGCACGCTCTCCAATGCCACCGCCCGGCCCATTGTATGAATGTCCACCGACGTGCCAATACCAGGCGAAGGACCAGAAGCAACCCACCTACGAAGAGAGCATAATAGTAGGTAAGAAATATGGCCGCGCCGATTATCCCGCCCGCTACAATGCACCGCCAATCCGGTTTCTTCCGTCCTATACCCTCGACAAAATGCAGCCACCATGGCACAAACAGACTGTTACCCACGAACGCGTGCGGCGAGACCAGAGTCGGCACTTTCCCCATCGAGCAGAACAGGAAAGTAAAAAGAGTAATCATGAATGCCTGTAGCGGCGTGACCAGCCTCCGCCATAGAAAGAAAAGTATGAACGGCCACAGCGCGTATATCAACTGGCTGCCGATCTTGAGCATCTTGAAAGCTTCCAGCGAGAAAATCCGGGCCCAGATTGATAGCAGGAAATAGTACAGCGGCGGATAGAATGTGGGCAGGCCCTGGTAATACATATCTGCCGGCCAGAAGGAATTCATGTATCTCATCACCATGGCGGTGCGAAATCTCTGATCACCCCAGTAGCCATTGATACTGAACGGAGTGCCGTCGAGAATCAAACTTACCGCCACCAGCCCGTACAACGACAAGCAGGTAATCATCAGAAACGACCGCGCCTTTCCACTCAGGCGAGAACACCAGAGAACAATGAGAGCAAACCAGAAGAGGAGAGCCCAGAAGTCAAGCCTGATACAATCCCAGATCAACAATTCCTCAGTGAAGATCTTCTTTGGAAGAGAATAGGAAAAGAGCCATATGCCGACACCGGCGACCAACAGCAGTGCAAGAATAACCGCCCCGTTCCCCAGTCTCGCTTTCGCAGAGACAACGAATCTGTTCCGACGGTCATATATCACGAGCAACCTTTCTTACCAGGCAATCACCACCACTTGGAGAAATCTCAACCCGGTTTAAAGTGTAATCTATGTAACCGGTCGTACAGTGTCCAGGTGCAGTATCTGGTTAGTCCAGGATTACCTTTTCTCCCCGGAATCCTCGAGGATCTTGCCGTCTGGCGCCACCGTTACTTCGACTTCCTTCTTGTCGGCGGTTTCTAGGACGATCTCGTACCCTTCTAAAGCATCCTTCCCATCACTAACCGCGGTAATTACCATGATCTCCTTGATGGCGGCCTTGGAGTACTTCGTCTCCACGGCCATCTTGACGGCATCGGGCAGGTCCTCG
>CAZYRH010000105.1:2646-8329 GCA_964650395.1 uncultured Ignavibacteriales bacterium | reverse complement strand
ATGCACTTATGAGGATACATCAGAAATCGGTTTTACAAGGTTATATCCACGTTAGGTCGAGTTGGGGCGCAGTATACAATGAAACCTGTCATTCCTGCGAAAGGGCTTGTTGAAAAAGTCCCGTTCTCGTCATTGCGAGCGGCAGCGAAGCAATCTCAACTATTGAATGACAACGAGATAGCCACGTCGCTTCGCTCCTCGCTATGACACTTTCTATGTTTTTCAACACACCCGAAAGCAGGAATCCAGAAGAGGTGAGTATAAATTCAAAATACCACATGGATGGTTGGACTGAGTTGTCGAGACACATGGATTCCCGTTTTCACGGGAATGACAGAAAGATAGCCTTTCCTTCGTTCTGCATCTTTGAGACAACTTCTTATGTCTGAATCTAAGTTGCGCATCTGGATATGGGCAACTCGTCCCAAGACATTGTGGGTGGCTATCGCCCCCGTACTGATTGGAACCGCCATGGCGTTCGAAGATAAAGCGGGGCATTGGCCCTCGGCACTGGCGGCTCTTGCTGGGGCAGTGTTGATTCAGATCGGGACAAACTTCGCTAACGACTACTTCGACTTCAAAAAAGGAGCCGACCAGCATGAGCGCCTTGGCCCCACAAGAATGACTCAGGCCGGTTTAATCAAACCACAGTCGATGAAAGCTGCTACTACCGTTGTATTTTCGTTGGCTTTACTGGTTGGAGTTTATCTTGTTTGGCGGGGCGGCTGGCCGATAGTGGTCATCGGTCTGTTTTCGATCCTTTTTGGAATTATGTACACCGCCGGGCCGTATCCACTCGGGTATCGTGGACTGGGAGAGATTTTTGTGCTGATTTTCTTTGGCCCGGTGGCGGTGGGCGGAACCTATTATGTTCAGGCTCTCGATATAAATACCGTCGTCTTACTGGCAGGGTTATCTCCCGGTCTCTTTTCTGTTGCCATATTGACCGTGAACAATCTGCGTGATATCAAATCCGATTCGCTCACGGGCAAAAGAACACTGGCGGTGCGATTTGGTCGAGACTTTGCCCGAATGCAGTACTTACTTTCAACCGTCGTAGCTTCACTCCTGCCGATTTTCTTCTACCTAGTAACCCGCCAGCATCAATATGCAATGGTAACGGTACTAGTGCCGTTCGCTGCTATCCCAGTCATCAAATCTGTATTTAGGAAGAGTGATGGATCGGTTTTGAATAACGCCCTTGCCGCGACCGGAAAGCTGCTGCTGTTGTACAGCATACTATTCTCCATCGGGTGGCTGTTGTGAAAATCGTTGACTTTAACGTCTTCAAATTCACACTCCCCCTTGCTCGACCGCTCAACGTGAAAAACGTGAACCTAACCGAGAGGTCCGGCTTGATTGTTGAACTCATTAACGAACACGGCCATACAGGTCTTGGTGAGGTCTCGCCGTTACTTGGCCTGAGCTCCGAAAACATAGAGATTGCTAAATCTCAGTTGCTTTCCCTGCGCTATTCACTGCGAGGTAACGAGATACCACAAAACCTTGAAGAGTTGTCCGGCGGCTTCACTCAATGGCTGGAACGATTCGATCTGGCAGCGTCAGTTCGGTTTGGATTTGAAACGGCTATTTTGAATCTCATGGCCGACAGCCGACAGTTGCCTTTACGTAGAGTTATTTCAGACACTTGTCGTAATTCCATCTCAATCAACGGACTTCTGTCGGGTTCTACGGATGAAATTCTTAGTAAAGCAGTTAGGCTTCGTCAAGAAGGATACAAAGCAGTTAAATTGAAGGTAGGAAGAAGTCCTGTAGACGATGAAATCCGTCTCGTGCATGAGGTTCGCAAGCGGATAGGCGACAACATTGCCCTGCGTTTAGACGCCAACCGCGTCTGGGATGTCGATGACGCTCTTACCTTCCTGCGTGAGGTGTGCGATTGCAATATAGATTATATTGAAGAACCGGTGCAGAATTATAAAACCCTGGTCTCGATAAGCAATAAAAGCGATTTGCCGCCGCTCGCATTGGATGAAAGTCTGCTGGAGCTGACACCGGAGGAATTGATGCCTCTGCCGAACCTGAAAGCGATTGTGCTGAAACCGACCTTGTTAAGCTTTGAAAGAAGCATGCAATTGGGTCGCAAAGCGACTTTTATGGGAATCATCCCTGTCGTCAGCTCAACCTTTGAAACCGGCCTCGGCTTGACAGCTTTAGCCGAGTTGGCCGCCTGCCTTAACACAACCAACGTCCCGGTCGGCCTTGACACGTTGGAGTGGTTCAAAGAAGACCTGCTTACACATCATCTACAAATTGAAAGAGGCTGTCTGAACCTCCCTGAGTCAGTCGCAAGCTCCAACGAAATCCGACGAGATTCACTGCGGGAGGTCTTACATGGCTGATATGCAATGTCCGCTTGCCCAAGCCGCGGAGATATTCAAGGACCTACCTGCGCTCATTACAAACAATCAAACCATCACGTACGCCGAATACTATCAACTAGTCGCAACCGCAGCCGCTAAGCTACAAAGAAGCGGCGTTGTCGCCGACCAGCGGGTGGCTATTGTTTCTGTAAATTCTGTTGAATACACGATCCTTTTGATGGCGCTTTTTCACCTCGGCGCTGTCGCCTGCCCGATCAGTCCGCGACTGCCTGAAAAGTCAATTCTTGAGTACTTGGAAAAGATCAAATGCACCAAAGTGTTCGATCTGTCACATCAACTGACAATCGACATGCCGCTACAATTTCAAAAGTTAGCCGCCGCCGAGATTGTCGATTTCACCGCCACAGACAAGGCTCCAAGGGATGACCCTATCATCTCTTTAGACCAAGACGCAACTATCATCGGTACCTCCGGCACTTCCGGGCAGCCTAAAGCTGTTTTACACACCTACGGCAACCATTACTACAGCGCCGTTGGGTCTAACAAGAATATAAAGGTACAACCGGGTAATCGCTGGCTGCTGTCACTTCCGCTGTACCATGTCGGCGGGCTGGCGATTCTGTTTCGCACGATGCTCGGCGGGGGAGCGGTTGTGATCGCGAACAAGAATGTGGATCTGCTTGATATGATCCGTCGATATCAGATCACGCATCTTTCACTGGTTCACACGCAGCTTTATCGCCTCTTGCAGGAGTCGTCTCTTGCTGAAGAAATGAAGCAACTGAAAGCTGTATTGGTAGGAGGGAGCCACGTAGTCAAGTCGCTCATCAAGAAAGCACATGAACATGGCTTGCCGCTTTTTACCACCTATGGGTTAACGGAAATGGCATCGCAAGTAACAACGACCAGTCCTGGTGATTCGCTGGAAAAGCTGCTCACCTCGGGCAGACTACTTAAGCACCGTCAGATCAAAATTTCTACTGAGGGAGAGATCATGGTCAAAGGTGAAACGCTCTTTCGGGGGTATGCAGAACACGATCAGGTTGTCCTTCCAGTTGACAGCAACGGCTGGTTTCACACTGGCGATACCGGACATCTTAATGGAGCCAGCTACCTGACAGTTCTCGGACGAAAAGACAATATGTTTGTCTCCGGCGGTGAGAATGTCTACCCTGAAGAAATCGAAGGAGCGTTGTGTCTTTCAGATGATGTTTCGGAAGCCGTTGTGGTACCTATGGAAGATAATGAATTTGGCTTCCGACCGGTGGCTTTCCTTCGCACCGCAGGTAACAAGTACGTTCGTAAGAGCGACTTAGTTGCCCTACTGGAGCGCCATCTCCCCCGCTTCAAGATTCCAGTTCGCTTCTACGAATGGCCTGAAAAAACACCAGACAACAGCCTGAAGCCAGCTCGTCACTTCTTCCGCGAGCTGGTGAGAACAATGGAATTGACCGAAATCACCTGAAGCTTTCAAGCTTTTCCTTAAGTTTCTCAGGCAAGGGGATTTTATCCTCGTTCTCTTTGTCTACCGTCACATGAACGGTTTTGACTGTCGCGGCAACGTTTTGTAGTAAATCTTTCAAAACATACGACAGAACGAACGATGTTCGCCCCATACTTTCCACCATCAACTCGACCGTCGCTTTATCCCCCAGTCGCAGAGGCGTTTTGTAATTCGCCTCGGCATGGGCGATTAAGATCAGAAAGTCTGCTTTCAGTATGATTTGCGAGAGATCGAACCCGATTGATTCCATGAAAGCTTCATAAGCGTCATGAGCTACCTTGAAATAGTTGCCAAAAAAGAGTATTCCAGCCGCGTCAGTATCGGGCAATCTTACCGAGAAATCCATAGTGAACATAATCAAACCGTGTGGTTGCTTTTGACTATTTTCCATGCGCCGACGCGATAAAGTTTTTATATTAATCTTAAATGTACAGTAATGCAATCAAGGTTCAAACAATAAAAAACGAAAACAGGTAAGGAGCAAGGATGAAACTCGAACACTATCTCAGCAGGGGCGCGATTCTGTTGCTACTACTGACGATCCTGGCGGCTGTACCGGCTCTTGCAGCTAACACCAGTTCAGTGCCGCAGCGGTCTGACATTGAAGACAAGTACAAATGGAAGGTCGAGGACATTTTTCCCGACAACGACGCCTGGGAAAGAGCCTTTAACTCTCTTAAAGCAGGCCTTGGTCAGTTTGAACAGTATCGGGGACATCTTGGGAATTCACCCGAAATGCTGCTGAACTGCTTGAAGCTTTCCGACAGCTTGAGCCTCATTGGCGACAATCTCTATGTGTACGCCTATCTCAAGCTGGACGAGGACAATCGAGTCAGCAAGTATCAGGAGATGGGCGACCGAATATCGGCGCTTTGGGCTGAGATTGAAGAGGCGTCAGCCTTTATGCAACCTGAAATCCTCTCGCTGGACAGCAAAAAGTTGCAATCCTTCATGAAGGCCAGTCCGGCGTTGGAAGTCTATCGTTTTTATCTCGAAGACCTCATGCGCCAGAAAGCGCATATCCTGTCTGATAAGGAGGAAGCCCTTCTAGCGCAGGTCGGGCCGCTCGCCTCAGCCCCTTCGAAAATTTTCACTATGTTAGACGATGCCGATATCTCTTACGGCTCCATCAAGGACGAAGATGGTAACGAAGTAAAGCTGACCAAAGAACGCTACTACAAGTTTTTGGAATCAACCGACCGGCGGGTGCGCCGCGACGCCAGCGCCGCGTACAACCAGGCATATCTTCACTATGTCAATACCCTGGCGGCCACTCTGGCGGCGTCTGTCAAACGAGATTACTTCTTCATGAAAGCTCGCGGCTACAATAGCTGTTTAGAGATGTCCCTTGACGGAGACAGCATTCCGGTTTCGGTCTTTCACAATCTAATCAAGGCTGTCGACTCCAATCTGGCTCCGTTGCACAAGTGGACTGCGCTGCGTAAACGAGTCCTGGGGTATGACACGCTCTATACCTATGATCTCTCCGTGCCATTAGTACCGGAGTTGAAAAAGGAGTACAGCTATGAAGAGGCTCAGAGGATCGTGTTGGACGGCTTGAAGCCGCTGGGAGAGGAATACTTGAGCCGGTTCGAGAAGGGATTGAATTCCGGCTGGGTTGACGTGTATGAAACAGAGGGTAAAGGCTCTGGTGGTTACCAGTGGGGAACGTACAGCTCTCACCCGTATGTCCTGCTCAATTATAACGGCACACTTGAGAATGTCTTCACGCTCGCCCACGAAATGGGACACGCTATGCATGCTGTGTATACCAATCATCATGAACCTTACCTGTACCACAACCATTCCCTCTTCGTAGCCGAAGTGGCTTCTA
>CAZYRH010000105.1:0-2546 GCA_964650395.1 uncultured Ignavibacteriales bacterium | reverse complement strand
CATGAACCTTACCTGTACCACAACCATTCCCTCTTCGTAGCCGAAGTGGCTTCTACCTGCAACGAGGCGGTGCTGATGAAATACCTGCTCGAACACACTAAAGACAAAAAAGAAAAAATGGCGCTGCTGAACTATTACATCAGACAGATCCTCGGTACTTTCTATACTCAGGTGATGTTCTCGGAGTTTGAACTGGCCATCCATGAACGAATCGAAAACGGTCAAGCCCTTTCTGCCGACTATATTCGCAAGACCTACCGTGACATCTACCAGAAGTTCTGGGGGCCGGAGCTGGTAATCGGCAAAGATAGAGACTTAGGCTGTCTGCGAATTAGCCATTTTTACAGGGAGTACTATGTCTACCAATACGCCACCTGCTACGCAGCGGCCCAGGTACTGTCGCAAAAGCTGCTGGAGGGCGGTTTCTGGGATACATATCAGCAGTTCCTTTCCACCGGATCATCGAAGTATCCGATTAACATTTTGAAGGACGCCGGCGTTGACATGACCTCCCAGGAATCGATCAACCGAACGATCAAACTGTTTGGCGAGCTGGTTGACGAGATGGAGCGGCTGCTGGATGAAAACTGATGCGGATGGTTGAGGCAATAAAATAACCCCTCCTTTCAAGCGCTGACAATCATCTGTCTACAGTGGCTGTCCCATAAGTGGTGTGGACCTGCGTAGGTGGCAGCCTTGTGTCGCCACAAGTCTTTGTGCTGGGCGGAAACAAGCCCCCCCCCTGCGCGGTTCTGTGGACTTTTAGGACAACCTCTCTACACGGGTGGCCGCTGGTGATTGACAAACCAACCTTAGCTTTTGATACTATCTCCTACCCACCGACACCGGATAGTGAGTTGTATCAACTGCAGAGAATAATTGCGAGAGCGGGTGAATCTTAAGATTCACCCGCCACAAAAACTTCAGCTTACCTTCTCAGGCTGGCGAGGGGTCGGTTCGGTCGAAAACTCTTTGGTTTGTTGAGAGCCGCTGAAAGCCAATACCCCAATTGAAACGAAATTAATGAAGGGCAGAATTGTCAGAAATCCCCAGACCGGCGATTGGTTACAGGCCTTAGCAACGTCAATCCACATAACAGCAAGAACGATGACGTTAACAACCGGAATGAGACAGAACCAGAACCAGTACATCGGCCTGTTGGCCATCTTGACCAACAAAACGATGTTGAGAATCGGGATAAAAGCCCACCAGGCACTGTTGCGATAGCCAATCTTCTGAGCGATTTTGAACTGCGTATAGGCGAAGTACAGATAGGCCGCCAGAATGATCAGCCACATCACTCCCCCTATACCGCTCCCATGATAGGTAGTCTCGTACATAATTAGTTCCTCCTCCAAAAATTGAGTGAAAAAAAGACACAAGTTGTCACTAGTTCAGTGCTATAGATAGTATGTCGACCATATAGCAATGAGCCTTTAGGCTTTCCTGTGCTTACAACCGGTTGGTAAACAGGGAGTTAGATTTGAGCCCGGCTTCTCCCCTCAATTCCAGGCAAATCCGAGGTTCGATTCGCGTTGGATAACGCCTCTCTCGACTGTACCCGGCCTGCTAATACAACGCTTGTAACAAAACCTTCCTTCCCCTATTTTAATTTCATGTACATTGTCAAGCAATTCATTATAAAGTGACAATGGGAACCACCAGAACCAAATCGTTTTATGGAGCAGCTTACCAAATGAGGCTCTTTGCATCTTTTAGAAACATCGCCTCTATTGTCTGCTCTTCCTCGCTGTTAGTCCTCCTGGCAGGATGTGCCACCCATCGACCGGTAAGAGAAGCAGCCCAAGTTTGTTACCCTTATGACCTCAAAGTGGAAGCCGACAACCAGCAGATGACTGTCATCTGGAAAATCGAATGTAATCGCCTAATGAGTGGATACAATATTTATATCAGCGAGCAATCGCTGACGGATAAATACCCTGACTCAGAGCTGCCCGCTTCTCTCAAGCCGTTCAACTCCACTCCTTTCCCCGGCGACACCAACCCTGATGATGGAATCGAGCATTTTCTTGCCGAAGGCCTTAAGAACGGCGTTAAGTATTATGTCTCTGTTCGAGTAGTCAATCCCGACCGGATATTGTCAAAGCCATCCAAGGAAGTAATAACCGTGTGCGGACCGCGCGGGGAAATAGAGATTTCTATCCGCTTCAAGTCCGACCACGATGGCTTCTCCTTTGAAAAGGACGCCTATGTAAAAGCTGACGATATTGATAACGACTTGTATTTCTACTCTAAAGACGGCACGGACTACCTCGCCTCGCCAAACCGGCTTGATGGCTTTTTGAAGGCCAACAGATTCAGCGTCCTGCCGTTCAAAGGAGATTTTGACCAGGTGAAAACAAAACTTCTCAGCCTTGACGACAAGCCTACCAAGGATCGCGTGGCTGTCAGACAGGGAGATTGGGTGCATATCCTCACCTCTGACGACAAGCACGCTCTGGTAAAGGTACTGGATGCTAAGGGAAAAGATGAGCGCCGCAGCCTGAAGTTGTTTTACGCCTTTTCACCGTTGGCGCATGAGCTGC
>CAZYRH010000104.1:0-8594 GCA_964650395.1 uncultured Ignavibacteriales bacterium | reverse complement strand
CCGCTGACCTACTGATTACGAATCAGTTGCTCTACCGGCTGAGCTACGGTGGCTTGACAAACTTTCGGGCTACGTCCGCTTTTCTCTTGATCGGCAAATATAATAACAAAAAACGGATATTCAAGAGCTTTAAGATCACTGAATACCTGACCTGACGAAACAATCCCAAAACACTTCCCAACGCAAAGGATAATGTGGACAAAAACTCTCCTCTATACTGAACCGTATTCATACCTCTCCCTTATTCCAACCGACTATATCCTGAGCTGCTTTTCCCAAGTCACCAAAATCGTTTGCCCTGGCTGACATTTTGAGTATAATTATTGACAGAGAAACCAGATGTTGGTAGGTGGAATGAGGTCACCATAACGGGGAACTCTTGACCAACCTCCGGGGATTCTAAAGATATGGCTATTACAACCGAAAAAAACAACATGCCCTTTGAAGTCAAGGACTGTACCATAATTACCCGTATGGGGGGGGTCGATACGGCAGTCAATCTCAGAGAGTTGCGCGAACGGGTAACAATTTGCCCCATCGAGTGCATCTTTCACCATTTCTGTGAAACGCTCATTCGACCTACTTTTGACGACCCGGAATTCCGCAACGATTTTGCAGTCTGGTCAGCCCGACAGCTTCGGGATCGAGTCCTGGCTGAGCGGCTGGGTGTCATTAACCCCTATTCACTTGACAACTTCGAACAACTGAGAGAAATCGTCCTGGATATAATCGACGAACGTCTGAGTGAACTGGTCTATATCCCCTGGGTGCCGCGGGGTAATGACTTCCGGTTTATGAGAGGGGTGACGGTCCTTTTTGACTGTGGCGTGGAATTGACGACCCCTGAGGATTTGGTCAAGCAGCTTCCCAATTTCAGCTACAGCTCGATTTACTACCATTTTATCGAAGCGCGCCGAAGGACTCCCGATAAAGCCGATGATTTTTCCGCCTGGTTAGCGGGATTTGGCTCTGGAACGGAGTCGCTTATCAGCGCTTTGAAAGGGATAGACTTTTACTATCTGACGTTGCCGGAATTGAAGAAGTCACTAATCAAAGCAACTCAAAGCCCTGGCTCGGAGATCAGCCATGCACACCAAATCGTTAGCAGCTTATGAAAATGTAGTCGGCCATGTGGCCATCTCCCAGTTGAAACAATTGGCGCAGGACCTTGCCGGTGCACGGGTGGTTCATGTGAACTCGACCAGAGCCGGCGGCGGAGTGGCCGAAATACTGCAGTGGCTCATTCCACTGATGAATGACCTTGGGCTTAATGCATCACGGGAAGTAATTGAAGGCTACAGCGAATTTTTTAACGTTACCAAGACCTTCCACAACGGTTTGCAAGGGAGTCCGGTGGCACTACCGCAGTCAATGATTGAGACCTATGAACAAACCCTCGCCGAAAATGCCGATCGCTTGCGGTCCACCTTGGAGAAGGCTGATTTTGTCTTTATTCACGATCCGCAACCGGCATTCCTGCTTGACCTTTGTCCCAATCGTAAAGGGAAATGGATCTGGCGCTGCCATATTGACGTCAGCCATCCAAACCGCAAGGTGTGGAATTACTTAAAAAGAATCGTTTCAGGATACGACGCCAGTATTTTCTCGATGCCACATTTTGCCCAGCGCCTCGATCATCCCCAGTTTATCATAGCGCCCAGTATTGACCCGTTGAGTGAAAAAAACTGTGAACTCACCCAGCAAGAGATTAACACTACCCTGGATCGCTTCAGCATCTCCAAAGAGTTGCCAATACTCACGCAAATCTCCCGCTTCGACCGCTTCAAAGATCCGATTGGTGTAATAAACGCCTTCAACATGCTCAACAGTTCGGTTGATGCTCAGCTTGTTCTGGCCGGCGGCGGGGCTACTGATGATCCTGAAGGGGCCGCTATGTTCGAGGAAGTGCAGGATGCCGCCCGGGGTAACGACCGAATCTTTCTCTTGCTGTTGCCCAGCAACGCTCATCGAACAATAAACGCTCTCCAACGAGCCTCTATCATCGTAATTCAGAAATCCCTTCAGGAGGGCTTCGGTCTTACTGTGACGGAAGCGATGTGGAAAAGCAAGCCGGTCATCGGGGGAAACGTAGGAGGCATCCGTCTTCAGGTGTGCAATCATCAGACCGGCTTTCTGGTAGACACTCCGGAAGGGGCAGCGCTACGCATCCGTGAGTTGCTTCGTCAACCTAAGAAAATCGAGACCATGGGGAAAACCGCCAAAGAATTTGTCACCTATAACTTCCTTTTGACACGTCACCTTCGCGAATATCTGACTTTGATGTTGGGATTGCGCCGCGGCCTGGAAAACTACCTGATTGCCGCCTGAATAGGACTTAATGGAAATCCTTAATTCCGAACTCAACCTCGAAAACTTCTTCAACAACCTCAGTTCAGTACAAAAACGAGCCTTAATTCTTGACTATGACGGCACGCTGGCGCCTTTTCGACCTGAGCGAGACAAAGCTATGCCTTATCCGGGGGTACGGGAAATCCTTGACAAGATCATATCCACCGAAAAAACCCGCCTGGTTATTGTCACTGGCCGTCGCATTAATGACCTGATCCCTCTTTTGGGGTTTGATGTTTCCCCTGAAATATGGGGAAGTCACGGCCTGGAGCGACTTAAGTGCAACAACGAATACCAATTGACAGAGCTTGATGCCCTCGCTCGACAAGGACTAAACGAGGCAAACAAATGGAATGAAGAAGAAGGCTTGGCAAGCCTGACCGAACCAAAACCCTCCGGCGTCGCTTTTCACTGGCGGGGTCTGAGCCCAGAGGAAACCTCTAAGCTCAAAAAAAAGATTCAAAAGAAATGGCTTTCCTCCGCACCTAATTTTGGCTTAATTCTACAAGAGTTTGATGGTGGGTTGGAACTGAGAATCGCCGGAACAACAAAAGCAACCGCTGTTGTGAGTATTATTGAGGAAATGGGAACAGATGCTGTGCTGGCCTATATGGGAGACGATCTGACTGACGAGGACGCCTTCCACGCCCTCAGGACACAGGACCTTGGTATCCTTGTCCGCAACTGCTTACGTGAAACCGCTGCCGACGTGTGGATAAAACCCCCCGAGGAATTGCTTGATTTCCTTGAGAAATGGATTGAATGTGGAGGGTAGATCATGAATATCTTTGAGACAACGTTTTACAACAATTCCATGTTCGAATGGATGGTAGCAATTGGTGTCGCCATAGGTGTCTACCTTGTCGTCCACGCAGTCAAACTGTTCGTGGTACGGCGCCTGGCAGCTTTAACCAAAAAAACAGCCAGTCAGGTTGACGACGTCTTCGTGGAAGTTATCAAACGTACTAACTCCCTTGCTATTTTGGTTATTTCCCTTTTCATCGGTTCACTGTTTCTAACGCTGCCACCTAATGTCAGCCATATCATCAAGATAATTGTCACTTTAGCCTTCTTCCTCCAGGTTGCCCTGTGGGGCAACGGCCTGATTGACAGTTTGATTTCACGACTTCACAAGTCGAGACGTGAGAGAGACCCGGCCAGCGTTTCCGCGTTCAGTGCGGTTTCGTTTTTCGCTCGAGTGCTGTTGTGGTCGGTGATTGTATTCTTGATCCTGGACAACTTTGGGATAGACATTACCGCCCTGATTGCAGGGCTTGGGGTGGGCGGGATCGCCATCGCACTGGCGATACAGAATATTCTGGGAGATATATTTTGCTCGGTGGCGATTCTAATAGACAAACCGTTCGAGGTCGGTGACTTTATCATCGTTGGTGACCTTATGGGGACAGTTGAGAAGATTGGCATTAAAACGACCCGCGTCAGGTCGCTTTCAGGCGAGCAGCTTGTCTTCTCGAACGCCGATTTAGTAGGCAGCCGTATTAGAAACTATAAGCGGATGAACGAGCGACGTGTTGCCTTTTCTTTCGGGGTGACATACCAGACAACGGCCGAGAAACTCGAGGCCATTCCACCAGCTGTCAAAGAGATTATATCATCAGTAGAGAACACCAGATTCGACCGAGCACATTTTCATAATTACGGCGACTCATCTCTTGATTTCGAGTGCGTCTACTACGTACTGGATCGGGACTATAATCTGTACATGGACATCCAGCAGAAGATAAACCTTGCCCTTTTCCGTCATTTTGAAAAAGAAGGGATCGAGTTTGCATATCCAACCCAGACTTTGTATATTAGCAAATAAACGCAATGTGCTGACACGTTGTTTTAGCGCGTCACCATGTTGAGTGCAAGTTCTTAGAACTAAAGTCAGGAGAGGGGAAATGCAGCTTTCTGGAAAACGTCTCCTGGTAGTTTCCAATAGACTGCCTGTTGTTATTATCAGAGATGATGACCGGTGGAAAGTCGAACCCGCCTCAGGGGGGTTAATAACCGCTCTTGCCCCTGTGATACGCGAAAATCGGGGCACATGGGTCGGCTGGCCCGGATGCGGCCCGGAAGCGCCTGCGCTATCGTTGTTGGAGGCGTACAGCGCCGAACTGGATTACGAGTTGAAACCAGTGGTTCTGACGGACGAGGATGTTCAGAAGTTCTACCGGGGATTCTCTAACCGGACTATCTGGCCGCTCTTTCATGATCTGCTGGGGTACTGCAACTTCGACGCCGAGCGGTGGAATTCCTACGTTGATGTGAACCGCCGGTTTGCCGAGACGATTGTTGGGTTGATTGAACCAAACAGTTTTATCTGGATCCACGATTACCAGCTTATGCTGGTGGGACATTTTCTGAGCGAAATGAATATCGACCGCCAGGTAAGCTTTTTTCTACACATTCCTTTTCCTTCCCGCGACCTCTTCCGCCGACTGCCGTGGAAACAAGAAGTTTTACAGAGCCTGCTTGAATATGATCACCTTGGCTTTCAAACCTCACATGACCGTCGCAATTTCATCCAATGTGTCAAAGCTTTCATACCTGAGGCGACGATAAAAGCCTACAAGAGAAAGTCGATTGTCAGCTACGAAAACCGAACAGTGAATCTGGGTCACTACCCCATCAGTATTGATTTTGATGAATTCAACGAAGGCGCCAAATCAAAAGAGGTGGCCGATGCCGCCTGGTTCCTTCATGAGAATGCGCCTGGTAGAATACTGGTTTTAGGGTTGGACCGGCTGGACTACACCAAAGGAATCCCCGAGCGTTTTCTGGCGTTTGAACGGATGCTGGAGAAATATCCTGATGTTCAGGGCAACATATCCCTCATTCAAATCGTCGTGCCCAGTCGCTTGAGGGTTCGTGACTACCAGGATTTGAAGGAGTCTTTAGACACTCTCGCCGGCAGGATAAACAGCCGGTTTTCAAAGCACGGGTGGATCCCCATTCACTACATTTTCCGTAGCTTGGATCGCACTCAACTGTTAGGACATTACCGTGCCTGCGAGATTGCTCTCATAACACCGCTGAGGGACGGGATGAATCTGGTAGCAAAAGAGTATTGTGCCAGCTCCGTTGACAACAATGGGGTGCTGATCCTCTCCGAGTTTACCGGGGCGGCTGAACAACTGGCCAAGGGAGCCATCATGGTCAACCCCTACGATCTTGAAGGTACTGCTGACGCTATCTACACCGCTTACATCATGGATGCCGAAGAACGGAGAAGGAGGATGAGAACCCTCCGTGCCGAGGTCAGGCGCAACGACGTCAAAAGATGGTTAGAGTGGTGCTTAGGGTCACAACATGAGACCCCCTCGACAGTATTGTCCAATACAATGGCAGATGCTTAGCGTCAGCGCGGAAATCCCACCGGCATAATCAACAAAGCCGCCTCACTAACCCCGTCTACTCCCAAAAGTCGATTAACGGCATCATCGTTGAAAGCGCCAATGGCGACTGTTCCCATGCCGAGCGAAGTTGCCTGAAGGTAGGTGTTCTCACATATAGCGCCGGCCTCAATATAGACATAGCGGTATCCCCGGTCGCCGTATTTTACCGTCGAACGATCAAATCTCGCTGTAAGAATAAGCGTTACAGGCGAAGACCCCACGGCCTCCTGCTCGTTAGCTGCCTTGTGGATCTGCAACCCGAATTCTCCCTCTTTGACAAGCTCCAGACTGTTGTCTGAAACCTGAAAGTGGTATAAACCATTGGCAAGCGTATCGACATTAAGGACTATGACATAGGTCTCTATAGGGTAGAGCGCACCGCCGGACGGAGCGGCACGGAAATCATAACCTCCCAACGAGTCCGTCACACCGTCAGCAGACAGAAGTATTTGGGCTAGCTGCTTTAGTGTCATCGGACGGTCTACAAAATAGCGCTTGGAACGCCTCTCGCGTATAGCCTTCTCAACACTCATACCCTCAAAGACTGGGGTCGGCAGCTTCACTTTGGAAGCGCTCTCATATTTTTTATAAAGAGGGACTTGTCCCCCCCAGCTGATATCCTTCCCCTTGTATCCCTTGTCACCGAAACTGGTCTCATTGTGAAACCTCTGGCCAATAGACATCGAATCCATCTGACTTGACTTCACCGGTAAGGTCAACATGGCACTGAGTAAAACAAACTTCATGGAATAGCACTTCATCATTCTCTCCCGTATAATGCTCTATGAATAAAGGACTCAACCCTTTCTACCACGTCAACAACGCAAAGGGGCTTAGAAATATAATCTAATAATTTAAGATTGCTGACCCTCTTAGGCAAGTTCCGATGTCGGCCTGATATGCAAGGAAATTCGGTCGGGTTGCTCTTGGAGGAAATTGTACCATTACAAGATCGAAATCTGCAGTTATAACCTATCGAAAGTTGTCGGCATTAATACTTGTTGATCCTACCGAATCAAGCCTTATAATAAAGCAACTCAGTAGTAATAATAGTTGTCGCAATTCAAACTGTGAAAGAAACCCGGCTGGTAGAATTCTTCAAGCAACATCGCGACTTTACCGCTGTCTTTGTCGTTTTCTCCATTCTCGCTGTGCTTCCCATGGCCATCTTCAGACTTCTCCCCTTTGTCGATCTGCCTTACCACCTGGCTGTTGCCACGATCCATAAACATATAGGCGAACCTGCCAACTTTTTTGCTCAATTCTACAGTTCCGTACTTTTCCTTAGTCCAAATGTCTTCCACCCCGTGTTCTGTTCACTGAACGTTTTTCCCTCGGTGGAGTTTGCCAACCATGTTTACTTCTGCCTCTATGCCCTGCTGCTGCCGCTTTCCGTTTTTATGGTCATCAAGAAAATCGGGGGGAACCCGTGGTTTACCATATTATCATTCACGCTGGTTAACAACTACAGCCTGCACTGGGGTTTCGTCGGCTACACGATGGGTCTGCCATTCATCGTTCTTGTTTTTTACGCCACTCTACACTACTTGGATAACGACAGTATCCGAAGCAGAGTTGTACTGAGCACGCTACTCATACTAATGTTTTTCATTCATGCTCTGGCCACTTTGTTTGCTATGTTGCTGTACGCCGGTTGTTGTCTTTACCGGCATAGAGGTTCACTGTTGAAGGTAGCCAAAGACGGCCTTTTGCTTCTCCCCACAGCGATTATCACTTTTGTTTGGTGGAACTTCTACACATCCGGCTCCGGGATCAGCCTGCCGGCGTCTCTGGTTAAGTACTATTCGGGGGATTACCTGAAGTTCTTCGTTAATCGACCGGGAGAACTTTTCCTGCTTGATGCCCAGTCCTTGTTCGAGGGCGACAAAGGAACGTACATCGCTTTATTCTTTTCATTGTTCATTGTTGCTGCGGTTTTATGGGGCACGCTGATAAAACCAAAGATGCCTTCAATGAAGTTAAGAGCCCCGCACTTGGCGCAAGTCCTCCTATTCGTAGTTGGCTCATTTTTGTGTTTCTTTCTGTTACCCCAGCAATTCCCAGGGCAAAATCTTATCTATGAGCGCTTTTCGGTCCTGTTTCTTATCTCAGTCATAATTCTTGGAAGTCTTGTCTATTCGCGAAAACTTTACTGGGGACTAAAAGTTGGTTTTTGTGCGGCCGCCCTTTTGTACTTTGCTTTATGGTTTGATTACTACAGTGATTTCAATAAAGAAACCGCTTCGTTCACGCGGGCCGTTTTTCCTCAGGATTCTCCAGACAAACGCCTGGCCGGGCTGATCTACGACTACACGTTCCGGGATAACCCGGTGTACATCCACTTTCCAAACTATTATATAGTTTGGAACCATGGGATTGCCTCTTCGACTATGATAGATTACCGATTCGCAACAATCAGGAGAAAGGTTAGCTGGGATGTACTGCCCCCCTACGCTGCTTGGGTTGGCAAAACAGGGCGATACGACCGGCGGTATGATAACATGGATTATATCTTGGTTCGGGGAGCGGTCCCTTTAGGATCCGCCAGGCGACTGGATAAGTTCCACCCGATCAAAAAAAACGGCCTCTGGATGCTTTATGCCAGGAAGCCGCAATCTTAGATACCGCTTTCCATCACTCATTCGCCGCCCTCGTATGGAGCCAGACTACTGTTAAGCCTGTATCTAACAAGCTGCTCTCCGGCTCCCGTACCGATTTCGAATAAGCAATGAAGGTAGTTACTATGGTATGTACTGCTCCCCATTAGTCAAGCCGTTTCTAAGAGAGTTCTGCGGCTGAGGTTATAGGTTTCTTCGGCCTGATTCGGCGAACGATATCCCAGCG
>CAZYRH010000103.1:0-8719 GCA_964650395.1 uncultured Ignavibacteriales bacterium | reverse complement strand
GGTGGCAATGGGCGCCCTCAAAGCAGGCGTCAAGTTCTATTCCTCGTACCCCATGAGCCCTTCTTCAGCGGTGTTGACTCACCTCAGCAAGCATGCTCGCAACTACGACATGATAACGGTCTTGCCGGAAGACGAGATCTCCGCAGCCGGTATGGCTGTTGGCGCCTCGTTCGCCGGTGTGCGCGCTATGGCTGGTACTTCAGGCGGCGGTTTCTGTCTGATGACAGAGCATCTTGGCCTGGCTGGAATTGCGGAAATCCCTCTTGTATTTCTTGAGGGACAACGACCGGGACCGGCCACCGGACTGCCTACCAGGACAGAGCAAGGTGATCTGTTATTCGTTCTTTATGCTCACCAGGGCAGTTTTCCTCGCATTGTAGTGGCTCCCGGTGATCCTGCTGAAGCCTTTTATCTTACTTTTGAAGCCTTCAATCTGGCTGATAGGTATCAGACACCGGTTATCATTCTGACTGACAAACATGTCGCAGAATCCTCATGGACTTGCGAGCCATTTGACACGAGGGGTATGAAGATCGACCGTGGTGACGTGCTTGGAGAAGCCGAGCTGAGCCGTATCGGGGATTACAAACGCTTCCGGATTACCGATTCAGGCATCTCCCCGCGTACGCGACCGGGAATTCCCGGCGGTGTCTTCAAGGCAACCGGCAACGAACACAACGAGTTTGGCCTTATCAGTGAGGATGCCGATAACCGGGCTCGCCAGATGGAGAAGAGGTTACGTAAAACAGCCTCACTTGACGTTTCAGAAATCGGTGTGAAGCTCCATGGTGATCCCAATGCCGACCTCACGCTGATCGGCTGGGGATCAACGAAACCAGTCATCCTCGATACTATGTCACACCTGAAAAAAGACCATGCTGTCAGCTGCAATTTCCTTCAGGTGATTTATATGGAACCCTTCCCGACAGATCGTGTTACCGAAGTCATGGAGAATGCGAAGCATACAATTCTAATAGAAAACAACGCAACTGGCCAGTTGGGAACCTTAATCAGGCAAAAGACCGGCTTGGCGGTAGCAGACAAGATACTCAAATATAACGGTCGGCAGTTTTTTAGAGATGAACTTGCTGATCTCATTCAACAGCGGCTTTAGGTACATTGAAATAGAAGGAATCCCACTTCGTTGGGAGTCTGGCAGATGAACGGTGACGGCGACAAGACAAGATTTAACACGGCAGCTAAGCCCAACTGGTGTCTGGGGTGCGGGAATTTTGGAATCCAGTCCGCTCTCAAGAAGGCATTGCTGGAGTTCGATTTCGAACCTCATCAGGTTGTAATGACCTCCGGCATCGGCTGTTCCAGCAAAATTCCACACTGGATCAATGTTTACGGTCTGCACGGCTTGCATGGTCGCCCCCTGCCTATAGCCGCCGGATTGAAACTCGGCAACCACGATTTGGTGGTGATCGCCGAAGGAGGCGATGGTGATGGTTTCAGTGAAGGCATGAACCATTTTGTGCAGGCTTGCCGGCGCAATATTGATTTGACATATATTGTGCACAATAACGGTGTTTTTTCCCTTACGACGGGACAGACATCAGCCACAGGGAAACAGGGGTTTGCCTCGAGCAGCACCCCAGATGGATCGATTGAATCTCCGGTCAACCCTGTCGCGTTAGCGATTACTGCCGGTGCCTCCTTTGTGGCGCGCGGTTTCTCCGGTGACATGAACCAACTGCGTGATTTGATCGTGGCCGCTATAAAGCATCGGGGTTTTGCTTTCATTGATGTTCTGCAGGTGTGTGTGACGTATAATCCGGCAAAGAGCTACAAATGGTACAAGGATCGAGTTTACAAACTCGAAGATGAAAATCATAACCCCGCTGACAGGGACAAGGCTATGACACTCACTCTGTCCTTCGATGAAGACAGGCTAGCGACAGGCATCTTCTATCAGGGTGGTCAGAACCCATATGAGGATTCACTGCCTCAGCTGAAGAAAGGTCCGTTGGTGAGTCACCAAGTTGACAACATTGACATCAGCAATCTAATGGCGGAGTTGATATGAGCGCTTAGCATTCAAGGTACGGAAGGATAACGGTTGTTTATATAGTTCAGGCCGCCAGGTATTGAGTGGTCTGGTGTTAAAAAAACAAACAGATAAGGAGATAAAAAGGAGATCATATGAGTAATCTAAAGGGAAGTAAAACAGAAAAGAACCTGCTCACGGCGTTTGCCGGTGAGTCGCAGGCGCGTAACCGTTACAATTACTTTGCGAGTCAGGCCAAGAAAGACGGTTTCGTGCAGATTTCCCACATCTTTGAGGAAACGGCCAATCAGGAAAAGGAGCACGCCAAAAGATTCTTCAAGTTCCTCAAAGGCGGAGAAGTGGAAATTCAAGCAGCTTTTCCGGCCGGTGTGATAGGCAATACTGCTGAGAATTTAAAAGATGCAGCGGCCGGCGAGCATTACGAATGGGCGAGCATGTATCCGGAGTTTGCCAAGGTAGCTCGTGAGGAAGGCTTTGAAGAGATTGCTAAGGTTTTCGAAACGGTGGTTGTGGCCGAGAGACAGCATGAGAAACGCTACCTCGGTTTGCTGGCCAATGTCGAAGGAGGTACGGTGTTCAAGAAATCTAATAAAGTCGTCTGGCGATGCCGAAATTGCGGCTACCTCCATGAGGGTGAAGAGGCTTCGAAAGTATGCCCAGCCTGCGCCCACCCTCAGGCGCATTTTGAGCTGTTGGCTGAAAACTGGTAACGGTCGTTGAGGCTGATAAGAAATATATCACCGTCACAATGGAGGAAATAATGAGTATTTTTGAGTATGCAATGAAAATGGAAGAAGATGGTCGGGCATTCTATTTAGAACACGCCGAAAAAACGAGCGTTCCTGAACTCAGAAGAGTCCTAATTGAGTTGGCTGAAGATGAACTGAAGCACTATAACATCTTCAAAGCGATGAGAGACGGTCAGACCGCAGAATATAAGGAAGCCGAAAAAACTACTGTCTTATCCACGGTGAAAAATGTTTTTGAATCCTTGAAGGCTGAAGGCAAAAAACTCTCGTTCCGAGCCGACGCCAAGAACCTCTGGGAACAGGCTCAGGAAATCGAGAAGAAATCGGAAGATTACTATCGCCAAAAGGCCGAAGAGGTCGACAGCGAAACCCAGCAACACATCTTCAACAGCATTGCTGACGAAGAACACCAACACTGGGTCACTCTGGAGAATGTCATTCAGTTCCTCGATCGCCCCAAGCAATGGCTTGAGGATGCCGAGTGGAGCCATCTCGAGGACTACTAGGATTACCAAAGATGCTTGATTTCGTTGCAACAATCTGCATGCAGAGCTGGTTGGTTCTTGGCCAGATGGCGCCATATCTGCTGTTCGGCTTTCTGGCAGCCGGAGTGCTCTCAGTGTTAATATCACCCCAATGGGTGGAACGTCACTTGGGAGGACTCGGCATTGGACCCGTACTCAAGGCATCCTTGTTTGGTGTGCCGCTACCCCTGTGTTCATGCAGCGTCATTCCAGTATCGGTGTCTATACATCGACACGGTGCCAGTCGTGCTGCGACCACGGCGTTCCTGCTCTCTACGCCTCAGACTGGAGTGGACAGTATTGCTGTCACGTACGCACTGCTTGGCCCGGTCTTTGCAATTTTCCGACCGTTAGCGGCTCTGTTCACTGGCCTTATTGGTGGTAGCTTGGTTCGGTTCTTTGGTGAGTCGGATGGATCAAAAGCAATGGACCATTCGGAACCAAATACTTACAGTGAAGCCTGCTGTGCGGGCAAGGAACGCACAAGCGTTCTGCTGCGCATCTTCAAGTATGGATTAGTGACATTGCCGCGAGATATTGGCCTGGCGCTCCTGGTAGGGATTCTGATTGCCGGGATGGTGGCAGCAATAGTGCCACAAGATCATCTGGCAGCTTACATCGGCGGCGGTGTACTATCGATTCTGCTAATGATGGCCGCAGGAGTGCCAGTATATGTATGCGCTACTGCGTCGGTGCCAATAGCAGCGGGTCTGATGCACATGGGCGGTTCCCCCGGCGCGGCTTTGGCATTCCTAATCGCTGGACCAGCCACCAATGCCGCTACACTCACCACGATCTGGAAGTTTCTGGGGCGACAGACCGCGATATTGTATCTTATGACCATTGCAGCAAGCGCGTTGGGCTTCGGGCTGCTTTTGGATCAGCTGATGCCGAGTGCGGAGATGCCTTTGATTCAACTTGGTGAGCACACGCACATGCAACCTGAAGGCGGTTGGCTGTATCATGTTGGGGCATTCGTGTTGCTGGCCGTCCTGGCCTTTTCATACATATCCAAGTCTGGTCTGGCTGCCAACACCAAAGTCGGCCAACAGCAGGACAACAGGGCATCTGCAGCTTCTCACGAGAAGACCTCGGATTCCCCCGCTGCTGAAGGCTCTTGCAGCTGTCATACTTGAAGATCAGAGGACTCTACAACATGAAGGGGGCTGTGAACTTGGCCAGTCGGTTCTCCACATGTGGCCTCACGTGGGAGGGATATCACTATGAGATACGTCCCAAAAGACCTCCGGTCGAGACAATTGGAGAGGGATATTGACCGTTTTCGACTGGTTCAAAGGCTTGCATCCGGTGGTGCAGGCTCTTTTGGCAACCTGTTTTACCTGGTTCATGACGGCGCTGGGAGCGGCTGTTGTATTTACCGCGCGGGAACTGAGCCGAAAGACTTTGGATGGTATGCTTGGTTTCGCTGCCGGTGTGATGATTGCCGCCAGCTACTGGTCGTTATTGGCGCCAGCTATTGAAATGTCCGAGGGAAAGGATTTTCCCGCCTGGGTACCAGCTGTTGTTGGTTTCCTCGTTGGGGCATTTTCCCTGCGGCTGGTCGACGGGTTATTGCTCATCTCCATATCGGGATGCCGACTGAACAAGCAGAGGGCATCAAAACCAGCTGGCGCGGACCACTCTTTTGGTGCTGGCCATAACCTTGCACAATATTCCAGAGGGTCTTGCGGTTGGGGTCGCTTTTGGAGCGTTGGCAGCCGGGCTGCCCGCAGCTACCCTGGCAGGAGCTGTTGCTTTGGCAATTGGGATCGTTATACAGAATTTTCCTGAGGGAACAGAGCCTAAGATAATAAATGTCGGGTTTTTCGTGTGCCAAAGGCGGACTTAGAACCCAACCTACTGGACTTTTGTCACACCCTCCCCCAAATCCTGTCCACCTGTGGCGGATTGGCAGGTTTCGGAGAGACTTCCCCTACCCATGTGTTATAAGTCAATCAAAAAAATATATAAGGCCTTGCGTACGGGAAAAAAGCTGTACCCAACCTGGTGAGGTTTATGGTGTTCCTGAAGTGGCGCGGAGCTGACGGGCGGTCTTAATCCAGAGGTTATTAGCAAACCCTCCCTTATAAGGGTTGACATGGACTGCCCGCTCATAGTAGCTCTGAGCCAGAGAGTGGAGGCCGTAGTCGTTCCTCAATCCAGCAAGTATCTGGATGATCCGACCGCATTGCAATTGGACATTGAAATCGGTTGGGAATCGGTTGGCCAGCGAGGTTAACAAGGTGTACACTTCCTGGTATTTTCCCTTTTTCCAAAGCAGATCCGCAAGCAACAGCCCGGCCGATTTGGATTGCGGATGCGATTGATAGAAGCGGTTTGCCAAGTTAAAGGCGCTGTCTATTTGTTGCTTCTGATAATAGGTAATGGCTTTTTCAAACGACGTCTCCCGGTAGGAGTGGGCCTGCTGGTTGTTGAAAACATCGCTGATATTATAAAGTCGTACATCCAGATTGCGAATCCAGTACGTAGCAACCGGCGACAAGTCTGCCAGCGCTGGGTAGTTCTTGACGGCCTCAGTCCAGTTGGAAACATCCACCGCCAAATGCGTGATCGGATAGCGGTCAAAGAGCGTTGAATCAACATGGGCCACACCGAAAAGATGGATAAAGGACTTTAATGATGTATTCACGGTGAGAGCCGGACCATAAGGACCCGAGACGAGCGCTTCAGGTGACAGTATCGCTTCAAGATCGTTGTTGGCTTCGACAATATTGAAGTTGTGTTCTTTCACGTGCATCCGCCGGATTTGGTAGCCATTGAAAAGAGCGGAAAAGCACAATAGCCCGATAAGAACGATAGTCAGCTTCCGGTTACTGATCTTTGCATGATGCCGCATAAGCAAATACCTGATGTAAAAGGTCAATGCGATGCTGGCGGGCATGGTTGCCCATGTTAACCCCCTGATCGGTCTGGGGAGCGTACTTAAGAAGAAAACGTTAGCAATACCATGAAACAGCACCACCCAGAATGCAAAAAACATGATGATGGTTTCAATCGTGCCGAATTTCACAGGGGAAGGCTTTTTCAACCTGAGGCTGCTGTCAAACATACTAAAACAAAACAGAATCATCGGTGGGATAACCAGCAAGGCGTACCGAAGAGGGGAATAGTTCAGCGGCATAAATCCGACTATGCCTATTACCATCCAGAACATGGCCAAGACTGTGGCCGGCGAAAGATCGCTAAGCTTCCTTCCGCGGCCAAGATGAAGACAGAGCAACAATAAGCCGGCGAATAAAAACAACAACAGGTCGATGTCTAAGTAGAAAAGGTGGTTTTCGAAACCATATGAAATCAGGTGTTCAAAAAAGTCCCACGGCGAGGTCAGACCTTCTGGAAACCCCCACAAACCGAGTGACTGTTCGCTGTAATAAGCAACAGCAGTCTGCAAGTTCCCGCCGTACAAAAGAATTATCATCGCTATGCTCACCAACAGAGATGCTGCAATCGCAGCCCCGACTAGTTTCCACCAGCGAGAGTGCCCTGAAAAAATAAGCGCCAGCACCAATGCCGGAAGGAGCAACCCTCCGAACAACTTGCCTGTCAGCATGGCTAAAGAGACTACTCCCCCAGCCAGAGCTGCCCCCCAGATTCGATCCCCCCACCTTGAGTATACAAAGAAGAGCACTGAGGCAAGGAAGATCAGCCCATTCTCAAGGTAGGACAACCTTCCATAAGTGAAGAGAGTGACATTTACAACATAGCATAAGGCAAGGGACGCCGTGACCCACGGTCGATGGTGTTTGGTCAAGCCGAAAATCAAAAACAACAGCCCGCCTAAACAAAGAATCACACCCACCATATCGGCCTGCCTCAACGAGACTCTAGCTATGGAGAACCAGAGGTACCCCAACAGGGATGTCAGTGAATGCAGATACACTGTCCAGCGGGGGTAATCGAACGGATCGAACTGGCCAAAGAGTACTTTGTTGCGAGCGTGAAAAATGTACTGAGGTGGATCCGTTGATAATGATTGCCCCAGACCCGAATAATGCATCGGTGGGTCGGAGGTGAGATCGTATTGCCAAAAAACGAAGCCGGCAATGAAGATTATCAGCGCCAATAAGTAAAAACGATATCGTGTTAAGATCGATGGCATCAAACAAATACGATAGAGTTATTCAACTATCAGGTGATACTCGCCCAGCGGTTCGACCTGCCCAATGAGCTGTCCAAAGACCTCCTGCCCTTCAAGCTCCCGTTCAAAAAGCTCTGCTTTATCTTCGGGGATAGCAATAAACAGCCCGCCCGAAGTTTGAGGGTCAAACATTATACGCACCAGGTTCTCGTCAACGGATTGAGAAACGTTGGCACAGCCTTCCACAAATTCCCGGTTGGCAATAGCGCCAGCTGGAATCATGCCGGCTTCGGCTAATTCAAGAGCTTCAGGCATGAGGGGAAGTTTTTCGGAGAATAGCCTTATTGTTACCCGCGAAGCCCGGGCCATTTCTAAGGCATGCCCCAGCAAACCATAGCCTGTAACGTCAGTTGCGGCATGAGCACCGATATGCACCATCAACTCAGATGCCTTTCTGTTTAATTGAGCCATCTGAGTGGTGACAATCTTTGCTAACTCGGAACTGATGACATTCCTCTTGATGCCGGTGGTTATTAATCCTGTTCCAAGCGGCTTGGTTAAAAACAACCTGTCGCCAGCTTCGGCATGAGAGTTGGTGATGATTTTATCAGGATCAATAATGCCTGTAACCGCGACACCGTATTTCAGCTCATTATCCTTGATAGAATGGCCGCCGACAACAACAGCGCCGGCTTCTTCTATTTTTTCAGTGCCACCTTGCAGAATCAGGGTAAGTATCTCAACCGGCATGTCGTCTGACGGGAAACCGACTATGTTCAAAGCGGTCAGTGGACAGCCGCCCATCGCATAAATGTCGGAAAGGGCGTTGGCAGCAGCAATCCGACCGAAATTATAAGGGTCGTCTACAATCGGTGGGAAAAAATCCACCGTCTGCACCAGCGCCTGCCGGTCGTTTATCCGAAAGATACCCGCATCATCAGCCATATCGAAACCCACCAGCAGGTCAGGATGACGCGACAGCGGAACCTTCGCTAATGCTTCCACCAAAAACTTTGGTGCCAGTTTGGACGCTCAACCAGAACTGCTCACCTTGGCAGTGAGCTTAATTTGTATTTCTTTCCTTCTGTCTTCCATTGGTGCCCAAAGTAAAACAACCTTCGAAAGTTGGCAACCTCTCAACGCTTACAGATACAACTTAATCAGATCTCCAGGGCGCAAGGAAAACCGCCGGTCAGGCACTACAGGCCTCGCATTTGCCAGGCTAACTAACCGGCGGATTAGCAGTGCGAGAGTCCACCTAATGGCTATAGAACAATGTGCAATCCTCTGAGTTGCACCGGATGAGAGGAGGAAAAAATAAATGCCGAAGGGGGGA
>CAZYRH010000102.1:0-8779 GCA_964650395.1 uncultured Ignavibacteriales bacterium | reverse complement strand
GCGAGTGGTTGTGCTCTTATTCCGGTCTCACATTCATATCATCGCAACCCCAAAATCGTATCAGTCGTCAATTTTGAAAGGTGAGGCCGGGTCATCCTCGTGACGTATTTCATCTGCCGCATGTTGCCTCTGCCATCCTCTGTAGAGTCGGTTGGGAGCGTTGAAAACGATGCCATCTACAGAACCGATGTTCTTGTAGGCGTGGACTATACCGGCGGGAATGACAACAATAGCCTTGAATCGTTCACCCACTTTCAACTGACACTTCTTACCGTAGGTAAGTGAGTGTAAGCGATTATCCCACAGGTACAGGCAAAAGGTGGAAGGACCGATAAAGCAAAAACAATCGGCCTGTTCTTTATGTTCGTGTGGTCCTCTAACCACACCTGGCCTGGTCATTGAAACGTAGCTCATGGCCGGGTGATATTCCGACGGAAGCTCATCGTGGCGGAAAAGTTCTATTAACCACCCGCGGCTGTCAGTGTGCCGGGTGAGTTCTTTGATGATGACGCCGTCTATGTCGCATTGCATTTGAGCAGAGTTTCTCCATATTTATCCAGAAAATCGCTGAGAGCCGTTTTATAGTCACGCATCACGTTTAGCCCAGCCTCCTTTAGCATTTTGTTCTCAAGCGATGAGCGCTTCGGGCGGGAGGCCGGGCGGGGATATTCATCAGTACGACATGGTTCCACTTCCACGTCTAAAGACAGGAAGTCATAAATGTCACGAGCAAACTGATACCACGATGTCTCTCCTTCTGCCGTGCAGTGAAACAGCCCGGTAAGATTGTTCTCGATCATGACTTTCGTTTGCTCAGCAATTTCAATTGTCCAGGTGGGATTGCCGACCTGGTCATCGACAACTTTTAGCGGTTGCGTCGGTCGGCCCTGCCTTCGAGCATCAAGCTGCTCCAGACCTGACTTGATCATAGTCTTGACGAAATTCTTCCCGTTGATTCCATACAGCCACGCTACTCTGAGAATAACGTAATCGTCAAGGAGATTTACCAGGTGCTTCTCCCCCTCCAGCTTGCTTTTACCGTAAATGGTCTCTGGACAAGCCGGGTCGGTCTCAACGTACGGTGAGTCCTTAGTTCCATTGAAGACATAGTCCGTTGAGTAGTAAACCATTCTTGCACCTACCTCTTTGCAAGCGCGGGCCACATTCTCAGTCCCAGAGGCATTTACGACCATCGCCATCCGTTGGTCTATCTCGCATTCGTCAACATCAGTATAGGCGGCGGCATGAATGACGATGTCTGGTTGTACGTCCCTCACATAGGCACGAACATTACTATAAAGCCGAACATCACAATCTTCGAGGTCAACCCCGACGACATCGTAGGTGGAGGGAAAAAAGGGAACGAGTTCCCGTCCGAGCTGCCCCTCACTGCCGGTTACCAGTATCCTACGCATCACCATCGACCTCGCGCACTACATCCAGAAGATACTCCTTGTACGAGCTGTCAACCATCCGGTCCAAAAGATCGTTTATCTGCTGCCGGTTGATAAACTTCATCCGGTAGGCAATCTCTTCAAGGCAGGCTATTTTTTGACCCTGTCTTTTTTCGATAGTTGCAATAAAATTGCTGGCATCGAGCATACTCTCATGGGTGCCGGTATCCAGCCAGGCAATTCCTCGGCCTAATCTTACCACCTTAAGTTTGCCTTTCTGCAGATAAGCCTTATTGACATCAGTAATTTCCAGCTCGCCCCGCTCCGAGGGTTTCAGCGACTTGGCAATCTGCACTACTTCTGAATCGTAGAGGTACAAGCCGGTCACGGCATAGTTTGATTTTGGCTGCGACGGCTTTTCCTCGATAGAGAGAGCCTTGCCGTCGGCATCAAACTCAACTACGCCGTACCTCTGAGGATTTTTGACGTAATAACCAAAAATCGATGCCCCTTCTTGGAAGCCTCGCGCCTCGCGCAGAAAATCGTAGACTCCATAGAAGACATTGTCACCCAGGATCAGGACCACGCTGTCGTTACCGATGAAATCCTCACCGATTAATAAAGCCTGAGCGATACCTTCCGGTTTTGGCTGCACCCGGTAGGAAATATTTAAGCCGAGAGAATGACCGTTATCCAGCAAGGCCTGAAACTTGGGCGTATCAGCAGGAGTTGAGACGAGAAGAATGTCGGTAACCCCAAACAACATCAGAGTTGACAGCGGGTAATAAATCATCGGTTTGTCATATAGTGGCATCAACTGTTTACAGGCCACCTGTGTGGCCGGATAGAGGCGATTGCCGGATCCGCCGGCGAGAATTATCCCTTTCCGTATCTGACCTGTCATCTGTCTGTGCTTTGCTTATTAGCGTACATTCTTTCGTAGTATTGCAAGTATTGACCGGTAGTACAGTTTTCAAGCCAGTTGTTATTGTCAAGATACCACTGAATGGTACTATGAAGCCCTTCTTCAAACGTAAATCGTGGTTCCCACCCCAGTTCCCGGCGAATGTAGGCGGCGTCGATGGCATAGCGTCGGTCGTGGCCGGGACGGTCTTTGACAAAGGTAATCAACTTCTCCCGCGGCCCACCGCCTAACATTTCATCCATCATGCGGCAAACTCTTCTAGCCAACTCCACGTTTTCAATTTCATTATGGCCACCGATATTGTACGTCTGACCGGAGACACCCTTGTGGAAGACGAGGTCAAGGGCGCGGCAGTGGTCTTCTACATACAGCCAGTCACGGATGTTCTTACCATCCCCATATACCGGCAGCGGCATACCGGATTTGGCGTTTCTGATAATTAGCGGAATAAATTTCTCGGGAAACTGGTAAGGTCCGTAGTTATTTGAGCAGTTCGATGTTACCACGTCCAAACCGTAAGTCTTATGGTAAGTTCTAACAAGATGGTCACTGGCGGCCTTTGAAGCGGCGTAAGGGGAGTTAGGTCGATATGGTGACGACTCGATGAAGGAGCCCTTTTCCCCCAAAGAACCGTACACTTCATCCGTCGATACGTGGTGAAATCGGAAATCTCCCGTTACCTCTGTTTTCTGCCGGGCCAGCTCCAAAAGCGTGAAGGTACCGATGATGTTGGTTTTGATAAACTCCCCCGGACCGGAAATCGAACGATCCACGTGCGATTCCGCCGCCAGATGAATCACGCCATTGACATTGTAGCGGGCAAAACACTCTTGCATGAGGGGCAAATCGCAGATATTAATTTTTTCAAAGATGTAGTTGGGAGCGTTTTCTATCGGCTTCAAGTTGGCCAGGTTCCCGGCATACGTGAGGCAGTCGACATTAACAAAAAGATGATCGGCGTACTTTGGTACGAGATACAAAAGCAGGTTGGAACCGATAAAACCGGCCCCACCTGTCACCACAATCCGCCTTTTGAACTTCCTCGTATCGACCATGAAGGCTTTAATGTTTTACCTCAACTCCTTATATAATGTGTACACTTCTATGAGGCAAATTACATTATTAATAAAACCTGCCGGCTGTTTCTATCCATTGCTGGCATAAAGGGTATGTACTGTAAGTATAAAGTAGAAACTTCGTGCTCTCCGGTCAAACGGTTGAACGAATTGATTTATTCTGGAATAACTAATCCCCCCCAAAAAGGAAGTGGCGCCCCGCAGAATTGAACTGCGGACACACGGATTTTCAGTCCGTTGCTCTACCAACTGAGCTAGGGCGCCAACTCATCACGACAATTTGAACGAGCAATTATTTAAATGAGGTTATCGACCAAAGTCAACCTCAAATCACTGCCTTTTGAAAACGTACTGTTTCGTCTGCGGTGAAAGTAGTGAGTACAAGGCAATGCCGGAGAGGATGATAAGGATAATGCTCTCATAGTGAGAATAGCCAAATAAGGCCAGAAGGATCACCAGGCAATTGATAACTATCAAGCCGTACCACCCCCACGCCTTCAATTCCTTGTAAGCAAAGGCGAAAGAGATCAGAACAAGACCAACCAGGGCAAAAAGGATGGGAGCTCCTAAGTCAGTATAGTTACGATCAAGAACACCCAGAATGACTTTTACACTGCCGTAAACAAGAAATACGGCTGAAAAGATAAAGCCATACCAATTGGCCAATTTGAATGTCAGCGGACGATTATCTTTACTCTTTTGCATTTGAAAGACCCTTTATCTTTTTTCATCAGTTCACTTCACCCAAGAGACCAGCGCCGATGAAACCGGCGTCGTTGCCCAGGGCTGCTTTCACCACGCTCAGATTCACTGTAGCTGACTCAAAGGCGCGTCTCTTTATCTCAGCCGATACGGCCTCCAAAAAGCCGGCTCCACCTTCCGCTATGCCTCCCCCTATTACTACCATCTCAGGGTTCAAAAGATTCACAATTCCGGCTAATCCAATACCCAAATACATGGCCGTTTCGTTCAGAATATCTTTGGCTATTTCATCTCCTTTTTTGGCAGCGACAAACACTTTCTTGATTGCCAGTTTCTCAAGATCGTCACCAAGCAGTTCTTCAAATATTGGTGATAACCTCTTTTGCAATTGAACGTTAACTCGGGCAAGAATCGCTTGCGATGAACAGTACGCTTCAATTGTGCCGGGGATTCCGGCATGAGCAATCGGAGCATCAAAGTTTATAGTCATATGGCCAAGTTCACCCGCCGACCAGGTCGCCCCCCGCCATAATTTGCCGTCTAAAATTACAGCACCACCCACGCCGGTGCCGACAGTGACACAGACCACTGACTTCGCTCCCACTGCGGCGCCGAACCGTGCCTCGGCTACCGCTACTGTGTTGACATCATTGTCCACCCACACCGGCGTATTGAGCCGCTCTTTGAGAATCTTACCGATTTCCATTCCTTGCCACCCGTCGATGTTCGGACACGGGCCGATTACTTTGCCGGTTCGACAGTCCACCGCTCCCGGCGTGCCCACACCCAGCCACCTGACCGGATAATCCTCCTCGGCGGCGTGGTACAGTAGCCGTTCACCGATGTTGCCTACCAAGTGCATCAGCGGAGTGGAACCTTTCTCAGCCAGGGTGGGCCGCTGTTCCTTGTAGAGGATTTTCCCGGTGGAATCAAACAGACCATACTTTATGTTTGTCCCGCCAATATCAATACCGGCATATACTGAGTTATCGGACATAGGCGCTACTTCTCGTGTCCACTTAGTTTTTCTAAGTTCAATACAATGAAGCGTAACGTGTTAAAACGTTCGATTATAAGTGTCGCCTACATGTGTGTCAAGAAAAACAGATCATACAAAACAGCACTGATTATTCCTTGGGTGCTTTGATGGGTAATGTCAAGATTAGGGCTTGTTGCCGAAGGTCGGCTTGACGGATCAGGATTCCAAGGCAGGTACAGAGTAAATAAGCAAATTTCTGCTAAGGGAAAAAAGAACTTGAATTTGAGAGAGATTTATTTATACTGAGTGTTTTATGTTATAATCATATTGGAAGGTTATGAAAGTACTGGTGATCGGTTCCGGGGGAAGAGAACACGCCCTGGTATGGAAGTTGAAAAAATCGCGGAAGGTTTCAAAAACATTCTGCGCTCCGGGTAATGGTGGGATATCCCAGCTTGCTCGGTGTGTCAATATCAAGGCCGACAATATCAAAGCGCTGGTTAACTTCGCCCTCAAAAACAAAATAGACCTCACGGTAGTTGGTCCTGAAGTCCCCTTGGCTATGGGGATTGTGGACGAATTCCACAAAAGGAAGCTGAAGATATTCGGGCCGAATAAAAAAGCGGCCCAAATTGAAAGCAGCAAGGTTTTCGCCAAGGAATTCATGCGCAAATACCATATCCCCACAGCACCCTTCAAAGTTTTTTCCACTCCGGCTGAAGCTATCGGTTTTTGCAAAACAGTTCAGTTTCCGGTCGTTGTCAAAGCTGATGGTTTAGCTGCCGGCAAGGGAGTTATTGTTGCGAGAAACATCAAACATGCCGTCACAGCCATAGAACAGATGATGGTCAAACGAACTTTCGGTAATGCCGGTGATAGAGTTGTGGTCGAATCGTTTCTTGAAGGTCAGGAGGTGTCGGTGATGGCCATAACTGACGGGAAAACTATCCGGCCGTTTTTATCCAGCCAGGACCACAAGCAGGCTTACGACGGCGACATAGGCCCCAACACTGGCGGCATGGGAGCCTACTGCCCCACCAGTTTGACCACGAAGGACGTCATGGAAGAGATTGTGGAACAGATCCTTGCTCCAACCATTGAAGGTCTGAGAAAAGAACGAGTCACGTACAAAGGAGTGCTCTATGCAGGACTGATGCTTACACCGTATGGCCCAAAGGTCCTGGAATTCAACTGCCGTTTCGGCGACCCTGAGACCCAGGTGGTTCTCCCATTGCTCAGAACTGATCTGTACGATTTGCTTATGGAGGCTGTGCTCGGGAAGTTGGCTTCAGTTGGTAAGCTTCAGTGGCGGCGGGAATCGGCCGCATGCGTGATAATGGCCTCGAAAGGCTACCCCGGGAAGTATGTGACCGGCATCAAAATTAACGGACTGAAAGACTACTCGCAGAACGGTTGTCATGTTTTCCATGCCGGCACCGCCTTGAAGGAACATCAATGGCTGACGGCTGGAGGGAGAGTTGTGGGCGTGGTAGGCGTGGATAAGAACCTCAAATCGGCACTGAACCGAACCTATCATGTGGTCAACAAGATAAGATTCGAGGGAGCCATGTTCCGGCGGGACATAGGCTTCAAAGCAACAAAACCTATCATTCAGCTATGATGTGACATGCCTAAGGTATTGATTATAATTGGTTCGAAGTCTGACCAGGAGTATGCCCAGAAGTGCCTCGAGCAACTTGCAGCTTTTAAGATCAAAGGAGAATTGGAAATCTCTTCCGCTCACCGACATCCCAGAAGAACCGCTGAATTGATATCGAAAGCTGAACACGAAGGCTTCGAGGTTATCATCGCTATGGCCGGACTCTCGGCGGCTTTGCCGGGGGTAGCCGCAGCACATTCTCATCTACCGGTTATAGGGGTTCCCTTACCGGCTGCTCTTGGAGGGATGGATGCCCTTTTATCAACGGTTCAAATGCCGCCCGGAATACCTGTGGCAGCAATGACCGTCGGCTCGGCAGGCGCAAAAAACGCAGCGGTGCTGGCAGCTCGTATTCTTGCTCTTAAGTACCCGGATGTCAAAGCAGAACTTGAGAAATTTCGAAATTCGCTGTAAAAAACCTGAGTCAGAAGCTGACAAAAGTTGTAACAATTATAAAATATAGAAGGGAGACAGCATGACTAAAAGCAACCGACTAAATCTACTAACCGCCATCATGATAACTGCTTTTGCCTGCTCGTGGGCTGCAATCCCCTCACGTGTGACCGCCGATACCGAAAAGGCAAAAGAAAACTTTAACGTAGGCATTAAGGCCAAAGAAGCCGGCAAAATCGAAGACGCTATCTTAGCATACAAGGCAGCGATAGTAGAGGACCCGGAGTTTGTCGACTCGTATCTTAACCTTGGCGCTATATACTTTGAGAAAAAGGACTACGAGAACGCTCTGAAGATGTTCAAGACGGCAACTGAGAAGGATAAAACCAATGCTACGGCGTTTGCCAACCTCGGGCGGGTTGAGTATATCTTGTTAAAATATGTTGAGGCTGAAACCGCTTTCAAATCTGCTATTTCCCTTGATAGCGCCAATGCCGACTACTACAAAGAGCTGGCCAAAGTTTATTACCAGAAACGGGACTACCCCAAGATGGTTGAGGCCGTTACAAAATGCCACAAGCTCGGCGGAGGAGATTACAATACCTATTTCATACTTGCCAGAGGATACCAGAACCAAGATAAAACTCAGTCGGCCATTGAGGCTTTCAATAAATCAATTGAACTCAAAGATAACTACAAAGCTCGATCCGCCTTGGGTCGCATTTATCTCAACCAAGAAAAACACCTCGAAGCGGCCCATCAATTCAAGGCGGCCTTGAAAGATGATCCGAAAGGATGGCGGGCGGCATACAATTTTGCTATCGCCGTTCAATCCAACGATCCTGAAGATTATAACACTAACATCAAGGCCTGGGAGGATTTTATCAGGCGCGCTAAGAACATTCCCAAGGCCAAGAACCAGGTTGCGGAAGCTCATCGGGTTCTCAAAGACCTCAAGAAGGCTAAAGAACAGGCGGAACTTCAATAACCGTTCACTAAGACGATGACAAAGTGGCCCCGATTGATGTCGGGGCTTTTATTTTTGGAGCGATATCATTTTTTAATTGCGATATATTAAATCGTAGGGCATGAGACCCCGGAGGTTGTGACATAAGTCCAGTGTTTTCGTGAAGCGCGAGCATCGATTCTGGAGGTAGTGTATGCAACTCCGCGTAGCGGCGGGCTTTATGTCCGCTGGTGGCATTGCCACATTTACTGGCGGGAGACAAGCCCCCACCCTACGCGAGGTGCGGTTTATATCTTTTGTCGCGGCCTCCCCCGACTCCTGTCTGCCTTCGGCGGATATCGGAGAGACCTTCCCTATAGTTTGTTATGGTATATTTAGAAAGTCATATAAGTACCCGTCTATCAGCTTACACTTTCGGAAAGCCAAAAGCAAAACCCGCCAGAACTGAAAACAATCATTGACAAACATAACTGTTTTAGTTATATTAAAATTGAATAACGAGGTGGGAGCTCAATGAAACATCTCACAAATATCATCTGTACTTTTTGTGCGCTCCAGTTAGGAGCCCCGCTTTCACTCGCCAACCATAGCCAACCGGCGGGAGCGGGAACTGTTGCCCGAGAAGGTAGGGCGTCTCAGGAGACAATCGTTGACACTGTCTATTCCGACTGCCCATACATAAC
>CAZYRH010000101.1:0-8893 GCA_964650395.1 uncultured Ignavibacteriales bacterium | reverse complement strand
GGAAGGGAAGTGGCCGGGACTCTTCGCTACTGCGTCGACCTGACCAATCAGGCTGCCGCGGGCGAGTTTGACCCGATGATCGGTCGTGAAAAGGAATTGCAGCAGATGATTCAGATTCTGCTGCGGCGGCGCAAAAACAGCCCGGTCCTGGTCGGTGGCGCTGGAGTTGGGAAGTCGGCTATTGTTGAGGGGTTTGCTCAGGCAGTTATTGGCAATAAAGTGCCGAAAGCACTTGACGGTGTGAAGGTCATGCAGGTCGACATGGGGTCGCTCGTGGCCGGCGCCAAATACAAAGGAGAATTCGAGGAACGGTTCAAAACTCTCGTGGGCGAGGTGGTCAAGTCGGGCGGCAGAATAGTTCTTTTTATTGATGAAATTCACACCATCACCGCCGCCGGAAGCGGTGGTGGCGGGATGGATGCCGCCAATCTTATAAAACCAGCCCTGGCCCGTGGTCAGATTCGTCTCATCGGTGCTACCACCGAGGAAGAATATACCAAGCATCTTGAGAAGGACAAAGCCCTTGACCGGCGCTTTGAAAAAGTTAAAATCGAGCCACCGAATGAGGAAGAAGCTGTGCGAATTGTCAGGGGCGTCCTTTCCAAGTATGAAGAGCACCACAAGATCGCCTATACCTCCGAGGCTGTAGTCGGCGCTGTGAAGTATGCCCGGCGCTACCTGAGCGAACGCAACCTGCCGGATGTTGCTTTAGACCTGGTCGATGAGGCCGGTTCGGAATTCAGTGTGAAAGAGGAGTTCGCTCGAAATGCGATTCCCCAGTTGACGGAGCAGATTTCTGAGATAGAAAAGCTGATTGGAATGTGCGAAGGAAAAGATCCGCACAAGGACACTGAAGATTTTGAAAAATTGCAGGTGGCCTACGATGTTTTCTCACGAGGTGTGGACAGGCTGCAAAGTTTCTGGGGTCACCGCGTTGAAACACTCACGGGAGCACCCAAATGACGACCGATCACCTGAGCCTTAACGAGCTTAAAAAAGATTTCCCCAAAAAGGCGGAGCGCTTTAACGCTCTGAAAGCAGTTGTTGATACGTTGGAACATAAGATTGACGATTCCGATGTGGCTGCTGTTGTCGCTCGCCGGACCGGGATACCCTTGTCCAAGATGTTGACTGCCGAGAAAGACCGGCTAGTCAATATGGAGTCTTTTCTTTCAACGCGAATTATCGGTCAGGAGGAACCGATCAAGGCAATTGCGAACGCTGTCCGCAAGTCACGGGCTGGTTTGAAACTGCCGAACCGGCCAGTGGGGTCGTTTCTCTTTTTGGGACCGACCGGCACCGGCAAGACCTATTTGGCCAAGCTGCTGGCGGATTTTCTCTTCGATGACAAAAACGCCATGGTACGGCTGGATATGTCCGAGTTCATGGAGTCCCACTCGGTAGCCAAGATGATCGGCGCACCGCCGGGGTATGTGGGTTACGAGGAAGGCGGTGTTCTGACCGAAGCAGTCAAGCGCAAGCCGTTCTCGATTGTTCTTTTTGACGAAGTTGAAAAAGCCCATCCAGACGTGTTCAATGTCCTCTTACAACTCCTCGACGATGGTCGCCTGACCGACGGGCAGAGTCGCACGGTCGATTTCTCCAACTGCATTGTGGTATTAACTTCCAACTATGCTGCCGACCGCATTCTCGAAGCCGACCGCGAGGGACGGGAAGTTGACATGGAGGAAGTGCGCGGTTTTCTTTTCAGTAAGTTTCGTCCGGAGTTCCTAAATCGCTTGAATGATATTATCATTTTTCATTCTTTCACTCAGGATCAGGTGGAACTGATTGCCGGGCTCGAATTCGATCAGGTGTGCACTTTGCTTAAAGATCAAAACATACAAGCAACTCTCAGCCCACAGGCCCAAAACAAACTTGCTAAGGACGGGTATACTATTGAGTTAGGCGCCAGGCCTATTCAACGAATTATCGAAAGGGATATTATTAACAAGCTCTCGGTAGATATTATAACCGGGCAGGTGTCGCCCGGCGATCAAATCACGATCGATGTCAAAGACAGTGCCTACGTCTTTACCAGGAAAGAAAAAGCTGATACAAAATAACATAGCTAATTGGAGGAATAAATGGCAAAATTCATACTCGGAGCAACAGAACGGATTCAGAAAGATGATTCCATTCCGGTCGAGCTCCTTCCTTCCAACAAGTTGCTCTACGCGGCGCGCTTGAACAGCGATGAAGACCCTGATGTAACGCCGACAAAGTGCAATAACCTCAAAGAGGTTTTCGAGAAGTTCCGGCCATCCTTTTCGGCCGAACTGGAAACGGCCGAGGGGGAGCCGGTCAACGCCCACTTCGAAATCAAAGCTATGAAAGACTTCACTTCGAAGGAGCTGGTTGAGAAAAACGATAATCTCCAGACGACATACTATCGCAAGGAGATGATGGCCGACCTGGACAAACAGTTGAAAAAGAACAATGCCCTCAAGAAAACGCTAAAGGACAAAGAGAAGAAAGAAGTACTCTTGAAAGTGGCACAATACTACATTGATCTTCTCAGCGAGTAGAAAGAAGGAGGTGAGCATACATGGGTGAACAGGAAAAACAACCGCAGCCGGAAAAGGCTGCCGAAGCTCAGCCGGAATCGGCTGTAGCTGAAAAGGTATCAGAGGAGGAGTTCACATCAATCCTGAGCGAATCCTTTGGCGACTTCAGCAAACTGGCCAGCTTGCTGCCATCATTCAAGACAGCCGATGGCGACCTGGTACGGGGTGTCGAATGGCTTGACCCCAAAAAGGATTTCCAGCGCAAGGAGTTCCTGACGAAAAAGGATTTTGCCACCCAGCGCAGGCTGCTGGCAGAGCGGCTCAAGGTGTGGACGGAGAGTCTCTCCAAATCCGAAAATCTCGATGACATTCGCAAGGACTTGAATGAGCAAGCCACCAAGTTGGAAGCTAATCTCGAAAAGAATATGAAAAAGGTGCACAAAGCCAGCCGCGAAATGGAAAAGACTTACCGCGCCATCGATAAGTTCTTCACCAACGCCCAACAAGAACCGGACGAAAAAGTCAACGCATACTTTGCGAATGTCAGCGCCGAAGAGTTAACCAATCCCGATGACCGGGAGAAATTCGAACAACTGACCAAAGCCATTGCCGACCTCTACCGCGAGTGGAGTATCAAAGAATGTTTTGCAATGGCTGTGATTCCGGGCTATCTAGGCAGCGTGGAGAACATTGACACCGTAGCCCGGCAGTTGGGTTTGCCCAATAAGGTTCATGTCATGACTGACCTACCCAACTTTGAGAAGTTCGAAGAAATCATGGACATGCTGGAGGATCCCACTTACGCCAATCTTCCCGGTATCGACAACTACAAGCAGTATGTGTCCGTTTTTGCCAACTACATTTTAGCTCGCAGCGCCAACCAGTACGAAGACGACGACATGTGGATTCCGCCCTCGGCAGCGGTCGCCGGAAAGATGTACCAAGGGGATATAACGGTCGGCATGCAGCAGCCGATGGCCGGTTTCAAGCATGGCAAGATTGCCGATGCCAAGTACCTCCGGTTTCGGGCTAATCAGCCGGACGCTAGCAAGATCAACGAAAAGGGCGTCAATCCGATGGTCACTTTCGAGGGGACGGCCGTCGCAATGGGAGCCTCGACGTTGTTCTCCAAAGAAACGTTCAACGTCTACTCAATCCGACGGACCTACGACTACGTATACAAGACCCTGCGTAATTACCTCAACAAACAGACCTTTTCAGTCATCGACCAGAAGTTTATCGATACCATGCGCCGGGACATCGATAAGTTTATGAAGGCGATCAGCGGCGGTGACAACATCCTACAGGACTACAAGGTAGACGTTTTTGCCGACGAGGAGATGCGCAAGCGGCAGGAAATCGACATCAAAGTAGCCCTGAACCCGAAATACCCCGCCCGAACCTTTAACATCGAGTTTACGGCCTGGAACGAAGACAACCAAACGAACGTGAAGGACAAGTAGTCAGAAAGTGATCGGCGCACGTCCTCGTGCGCCAACCTGAACTGGGCAGATGTGGACATCTGCCGCCCACAAGTTTATAAGGACGTTGATGTGGATTTAGACAAGCACAAATAAACTATACCCATAACCAAACAAGCATTAAGGAGTGTAAAAAATGGCACGTAGACCTGTTGTCGAAATCGATGGCGTTCCCTACAAGAATGTGTACGAAGTTTCCTACGAGCTGTACACAGCCAAAGATGAAACCGGACGTCCATCAGACCGCGCCCATGCGGGAACTATCAAGATCAAAATTGAATCCGACAAGGATGGTAATGTCGACATATCCCGCTGGGCAATGGATACCAGCAAACCCAATTGGAAAGGTGGTAAGATAACGTTCAAGAATCCCGATGACGCCACTATGAAAGAGCTGACCTGGGAGGAAGGATTTATCACCAAGTACGAAGAGACAATCCCGCACGTTAAGGACCGTCCCGACGACCAGATCTATCAGTATTTTGAAATCTCGTGTCATAAGCTTATCATCGGCGACGCTGAGATAGACAATCGCTGGGAAGAATAACAAGGCAAATAGGCTAAGCGTTGATCTTACCGGGTGGACAGGGCGTTCTACCCGGTAAGAATGGCATGCGGGTAAGCCTGAAAGCACTGTATGGCTATACTTCAAACGGCGGCGGAGTGCCGGGTCCGAATCGACAACAAAGAGATTAAGTATGACATCTCCTCGGTTCAACTGAATCAGCCTGTGGACGACCATCATGTCCTCAAGATGAAGATTCGGCAGCTCGGCAAAGCCACCAGCGAAAAAGACTTCGACGACCCAGGCAAGTATATCACGTTTCTCGGCAAGCCAATTTCGATGAACATAACGCCGCAGGGGGGGATGGTCGATCCTGCCCGGCAACTGGAATTCATCGGCGTGGTCACCGAGGTAAGTCTCGACAACAGTATTGATGGCTTAAATACCGTCATGGTGACAGCGCACAGCCCAACCATTTTACTTGACGACGCCAAGCAGAATGCTTTGCACCACGAGCTGAGCGCTAGCGACATCATTGGTGCCATTGTAAGAAAATATCCTGTCACGGTTGGCACGGTTGAGTCCTCTGAGGGTTCACTCAAGTACAGCGTTCAGTACCGTCAAAGCGATTACCAGTATATCATGCGACTAGCGTCTCGCAGTGGGTTGTTTGCATACTATGATGGCAAAGAGTTTAAGCTGACCAAAGCCAGCAGTGCCAAGAGTGAGGAGCTGGTCTGGCGCGAGTCGCTGGGTTCCTTTTCAATGGGACTTGGAACCAGTGTGGAAAAGTTCGGCTCACAGTCTTATGACTACTCCAAAAAGGAAGTCTATGAGGGTGAGACAAGTGGGGCACTGAGAACCTCGTTATCAGATTTGCCAAAAGTATCCCATGACGCCTCGAAAGACTTATATCCAAGCTCAAGTTTCGTGCCGGGACTGAAGCCCGGCAGCCAGGCCGCCTTGGACCAGACTCTCGAGCTGGTGAGAGAAAGCTCTGTCGGTAAAATGATTATCTGTCACGGGCAGTCGATCATCCCGGCAGTGGCTACGGGACATTGTGTCAAAATCAAGGGGATGGATAAGCTGGACGGCTCTTTCTGGGTCAAGTCAGTGACGCACATGTTTGACGAAAGCGGCAGGTATCACAATACGTTTACCTGCACTCCCCTCGATACTGCTTTCCCGGAGAGGAAGTTTGACCAGACGCCGTTTACCGACCTGCA
Organism: uncultured Ignavibacteriales bacterium; assembly: GCA_964650395.1. Taxonomy (GTDB): domain Bacteria; phylum Zixibacteria; class MSB-5A5; order GN15; family FEB-12; genus CAZYRH01. The sequence goes on along the minus strand of CAZYRH010000101.1, from coordinate 3,174 downwards.
GACTGCTCTCGTGGTCGATACCGATGATCCAGAAAAGCTCGGTCGGATTAAGGTTAAATTCCAGTGGAATGTCAAAGATGGTTCCAAAGCTGAACCGGAGATCTGGGTACGTGTCCTCGCTCCCCACGCCGGGGAAAAGAAAGGTTTCTACTGTCTTCCTGAGGTGGACGACGAAGTCTTGATCGGCTACGAACAAGGCAACCCGTCATGGCCGCTGGTGCTGGGAAGCTTGTACAACGGTAAAGATGTTCCCCCGGTTGACCACCCGGTCGGTTGGAAGGGATCAGAAAACAACCTTAAATTGTTCCGCACGAAAAGCGGGAATGAGATTTATTTCTCAGACAACAGTGGTTCCGAAGCAGTCGTCATCGTTCAGAAAGACAAAAAGAACACGATTACATTGAGCCTAGACGGACCAAAGATAGCTATTGAGAGCGAGGGTGATATTACTTTGAAAGGCGCCAATATCAGTCTCGAAAGTACAACCGGCGACATTACTCTCAAATCGGGGGCTGGAATCAAAGTGGAGAGCACCCAGGACACGGAACTGAAAGCCGGTGGTAACCTGAAAAGTGAAGGGGGCATGAATTACGACCTGAAAGCCGGCATGAACGCTACGGTGGAAGGTGGAGCCATAGTCACCGTGAAGGGTTCGCTGGTAAAAATAAACTAAATCGGTTCGATGGAGTATATAGCACTTCCCTTAGCCCTGCGAGACGGGTACCTTCCAAGAGCCGATCTCAAGGAATCGATTACCTATTCAATCGGCTTGCTTTTAAGCACGCGGGTCGGGACGATGCCGTTCAAACCAGAGTTTGGATGTGACCTGTGGGAAAAGGAATACTCCGACCTTTACACTGCCAACAAAGCTAATATCCGAGCCAGTCTGAGAAATGCTATTGACAAGTTCGAAAAGAGACTGTACAACGTATCAGTTTCCTTCACCAGCATAAGCAACACCACTCCTCATGCCTTGGGCATGGCTGTAAAAGTGAGCGGATACTATCGCGACGACGGTGAAGAAAAGAAGTTCGAAGTCAGGTACATGCTGGGGTAATAATTCTTGGAGGAACGCACAAAGACCATGGACGGGGAAAAAACACGTTCGCCTGAGAAGATTTTCGCTGACATGCACCGCCAGCTACGGACTTGGAACCCCCAAATTCCAGAGTCGCCGGAACGACTGGATCCGATTATAAGAATCCTGCTACAGCTTTACTCTCACCAGCTCTCCCAAATTGAAGAGAGGGTGGACACGACATGGGAAGTTGCCGCCAGATCGCTAATAAAATCCCTTTCCCCTGAAAGCAAAAGGTGGCCGGTACCTGCCTATACTGTCATGCGTTGTCGTCCGGTTGATCCGGTAGTGGAAGTCGACCCCCACACGCGTTTCTTTTACAAGGAAAAACGAGAAGGCGGACAGACCTTTTTTTTCTCATCTTTGCGAAACGAAAAGCTGTTCTCTGCCCAGGTCAAGCACATCTTCCTGAAGCTTGACAATACAATCACAGATCTTTCACCTCTTTCAAAGAGTGGAGGACCTTCGGTTTCGGCCCCGCAGGCTGCGGCTCCCTCAGCTGGTCCAGGGCAGGTATTTGTTGGTGTCGATTATGACGGCCAACCGGCAAACTTGTCCAATGCGGTTCTATTCTTGGCGGCGGCGCCGCTGGCGCAAAAGCAACTCCGCTGGTCACATTGGTACCCTGGGGCCAGCTCCGGCTCGTTTTACGAAGACTGCGGCTTCTGCCCAGGGCTTGCCAGCAACATCGAGGACATTATTGCCTCCGGTAACCAAACGCGAAACTGGGGCGGACTACGAACAGACGCCGATCTTTTTAAGCCCCTTCAAGACAGTTTTGTGAGCTTGCCGGAGTCATTTGCTGTCACTTGGGAGATGAGCCCGCCAAACGAGGAGCTGTCCGGTCTGCTGTCCCACAACGGCATCGACATCGGCACCATCAGCCAGAATCTCTATTGGGCACGGTTAGACCTCCCTCCGGGTGGGGATAGGTCGATACTTCAATCCCCGTTTGATATCTGTTTTGACTGCTTTATTGCCGTCAACAAGAATGAGCTGAAGTTGTTCAAACACACCGGCGGTAGCCGGCTGGTCGAGGTGGAGCTTCCGGAACCGATCTCCAGTATCCTGGAGATTACCAGTGTGGTCGATACTGATGGCCGCGAATATACCGGGATACATCAGATTCACCAGGAACCTTCCCAGAGATACTACTCTTTTGAAGAGCGCGCCGGACGGTTGGTATTGTGGTTTGACTTTTCCACTGGTATAGAACTTCCGCCCGATTCCATTACCGTCACTTATACCTTTACAGCCGGGGTAGATGCCAATGCCATCGCGGCGGGGAAGATAGTCGAACTGTATGAAAATCACCCTGGAATTGAGTCGTGCGATAATATTATTCCGACAGCCGGTGCTATTCCGGCCAAGACTGAACAGCAGATTGTGTCCGAGGCCTCGGCCCGTCTCCGGAGTCGTGATCGGGCTTTGACCTTCAGGGAAATATCGAACTGGGCGCGTACCTTTGATCCGCGAATAAGGGACGTCAACTGCGAAAACGGCGTCGAACGAGCCGGTCGAGGCGTCAGGCGCTGCATTATTGTTCGAGTACAAGTAAATGGGCAACAGTTCCATTCCGAAGATGAGACTGCGCTTTTGCAAATGCGTCTGACAAGCTTTTTGAAGTCCCGGTCGCCAGTCAACACGCAGTTCAAAGTTGAGATTGTCAAAAAATGAGCTCGGTTGAACAAAAGACAATGCCGGACTTTTGCAACCGGCGGTACCCGTTTCATTATGTTACCGCGCTCATTATTCTGGCTAAGATAGGCATCGATGTCAACAGTATCGATATTCTGGCTGTTGGCGAGTACGAAAACTATCGAGGCGAAATTCAAAAGCAGAACCCCAAGCCGGGTACAGTCATCACTGACGATTCCCGAATAGTGTTGGAAGTCGGCTACCCCAGCGCCGTGGATTACATGCCCTATCAGGTGTTTTACGGCCTCGAGGGAAGAACCGCGCGAGGAAGAGAGTGGGAAGAGAAGTCTCGCGCCTTTATGGCTCCCTTTGATGCTGCCGTTATTCGTCAACACGCGGTCGCCCTGTATCAGTCGCTGAGATTCTCGTTCGGAGCGGCGGACCTTGGGCACCTTTTG
>CAZYRH010000100.1:0-8946 GCA_964650395.1 uncultured Ignavibacteriales bacterium | reverse complement strand
ACATCCACCGTCTCGAGAAATTCAATAAAACCTACATCAAAACGCCCGATGGCTGACCGGCCAAAAGGCAAACTGGATTCGTCGGCCTTTGCTCTTTCAAAGCTGATATCAAGTGCAAAAGACTTCTGCTTGAGAGCACTGATCACTTCCGTCGGCATAGTTGTCAAGGTTTCTTCGGTCACCCCTTCAACCTTCACCCGGACAATCTTATCGGAGCTGTCCAGACGATCAATCTTTTCTTTCAAAATAACCGCCAGTTGGTCGCCACGCTTACCGGCGGCATTTATGGTCTGGATATCAACCATTTCGCGGCAATGAACCTCGTGAAAAGTGACCCGGAATGGATCAAGCTCGATCTCGACAAACCCCTTAGCGGCGTCCCTCTCCGCCTGCGATAATCTTTCCGTAGAACCGGCGTAATAGGCACGAGCGGCAACCTTACAGAAGTTGTGAAAGTGACCGAGGGCGACATAATCAAACCCGTCCATTGCATTAAGGGGGATCTCCTGTTCGCCCAGATCCAACATGGCAAATTCCGGCATTCCCGCCGCTACTCCATGAGCAATGAGTATGTTATACTTGGCATCCAAGCTGGGGACACATTTGGCAAGCTGTTCTGCCTGGATTGCCGTTGTCAAACAGTGGGGTAAGGCATAGAATTTTGACCCTTCAATCTCAAATACCCTCTGTCTCGATCCTGCCGACATGTACAAGTTATCGATCTGGCTGAACACTTCAATTGCCGCGCCGATGTGCGGTTGCTTGGGAGCGTCGTGGTTGCCGGTGATTATGATGGTTGGAATGCCATGCTCCTCAGCAAGGCGGTACAATTGCTGTCCGGCGATAGCCATGATTCTGTTCAGTGGCCGCACCGAATCAAACAGGTCTCCGGAATGGATACATACATCCGGCTTGATGGAGATGATTTTGTCGACCGCCTCGATAAAGCTGTTGATAATATCTTCTTGACGCAGGGTTAGCCCGCTTTCCCCCCGCTTCGGATGGGTAGCCCCGGCACCGAGGTGACTATCGGAGAAATGGCAGATTTTCATGGAGGACAATATAGTGGGAGAAACGTATGAGCGGAATATTAAAGTAGGTGTAGGGCAAAACCCAAAGGATACTGTCTCAAAAGACAGTTCCGGCAGGTCTTGGTGCCGACTTGGTCGGTGGTGTGACCTGCCGGTCACTCCGAAAGTGCTAAACGCACAACACATTCGACAGGCTGTCAGTTCACACTCGCCAAAGGCGAGCAAGAACTGACAGAACAGGCTATTTGGCAGATGTGGACATCTGCCATACACATTTGGAAGGGTGTCTACAAATGAGACATGTCAATAAATCCCGTACCGCGAGATGCGGTCGCGGAGGGTGTTGCGTGAGATACCGAGCGTCTCTGACGTTTTGACTTGGTTGCCGTTAAATTGCTTCAGACAGGAAGAGATAACGGCTCGCTCAAAAGCCGACTCAAGGAAGTGAAAAATCTGCCCCGGTGAATTAGAAATCAGCTTGGGCATAATCGGATCAATAATCTTCTTGAAGGAATCGGTATAATCCTCTTCAAACCCACTGAGGTCAGCATCAATCTTGGCGCTCCCCTCTGAGAATATAGGGAAATCCTCCGGTTGAAGGGTGTCACCCTTTGACATAACCAGAGCGGTATGGACATTGTTTTCCAGCTCGCGGACATTGCCCGGCCAGGAATACTTCAGCAACATCTGCAGGGCTTTTTTGGACCCGCTCTTGACGGGTTGAGAAAGCTGACTGGCGAATTTATGACAGAAGTGCTCTACCAAAAGGGGAATATCGCTGCGGCGTTCGCGAAGAGGGGGAATAAAAATGGAGAAGACTTTCAAGCGATAAAACAGGTCCACTCGAAACGAACCCTGCTTCATAGCCTCAACCAGCGATTGGTTGGTAGCAGTAATGATACGGACATCGACATGGATAGGTTCGTTCCCTCCAACCCGCTCGAATACTTTCTCCTGAAGAACCCGCAGCAGCTTGGACTGGGTAAGCATCGACATGTCACCAATCTCATCGAGAAACAACGTCCCCTTGTCCGCCTGCTCGAATTTTCCGATTCGCTTGAAATAGGCGCCAGTAAAAGCGCCTTTTTCGTGCCCAAATAGTTCCGACTCCAGCAGCGTTTCATGTAAAGCGGCACAGTTGACAGAAGAAAAGATATTGCTCCACCGCTTCGAGTTGCGATGGATGGCCCGTGCCACCAACTCCTTACCGGTGCCGGACTCGCCAAAAATCAAGACCGCCGCGTCAGTCTTAGCCACCTGACCGATCAGTTTGGCAATCTCCACAATTTCAGGAGACCTGCCGACAATCTCGTTTATGCCATGTGTCTCGGTCTCTTCCTTCCCCGGAGTCATCGGACTTTTGATGGTCACAGAATAGCCGCAGGCCTTATTTACCGTGTCGATGAGCTTTTCAATTTGAAATGGCTTAGTCAAATACTCGAAAGCTCCCTCTCGCATAGCCTCAATGGCGTCTTCGGTCGACACAAAACCGGAGATCACTATCACCGGCAATCCCCTGTTTGCCTGCTTAATCTGCTTGAGAATGTCAAGCCCGGACATGCTGGGAAGATTGACGTCAAGCATTACCAGATCGAGATTATTATGTTTACTGACAAACTGCTCCACATCGGTGCCGTCTTCCAGAAATTCAAAGCTGAACTTATCTGAGTCAAAAAGGTTTGCCAGCGATTGTGACAAATCCTTATCATCATCAACTAACAGTATGTTTTTCATATCTGATAATACCTTCGGCAGTATATCTGTATTATCGGCTTGATTTGAGATTTTTGAAGAAAGAAATGAGGATCGGTAGTCTTACAATCAGCTTTCCGGTTCTCTGCACAGGTTGTATTTTTTCAATCAGCTCATAGAGGGTAATTCGGCTGGTTTAAAGCTACCGGCTTACCTCGGATATTTTACCATTGTGGGCGATATGTCACTGGCTTGGGCGGAGGCTATAAAAAACTCTATCAAGGGTGGTCAAGAATCAGACCTCCTCATCCACCAGAAGGCGAACCGCCGTACCCATCCAGAAAAAGTAGAAAAAGACGTCAACTATCAGCCCTGCCAGCAGAAGCCAGTAGACAAGTTCGGGTTTGAACTTCTGCACAATTTCTCCCGACCGACTACTAAGTATGGAAACAAACACGGGACCGGCCAGGACTACCAATGACAGGAAAAAACAAGTGAACGGATTCTTGACAAAAATACACAGAGAACGCCTCAACGCCTTAAGGAAATTCTCTCTGAACACGGCAACTGAAGGTATCACATGGTAGAACAACGCCAGTATGACCACATATATGAAAGGCAGCAAAACAAATTCAAAGGCCTTGATCCGCCTCGGCGAGCCGGCCAGCCACGGTTCCAGCAGGTCGGGAAGCTTCAAATTGACCAGCATTATCAGGCCGTTGATCACCAGCCATGCCAGCACCAGATGTATCCATGACGATAGAGTTGCCTTGAATGTAGACCTATCCTCTTTCTCAACATCGAGGAAACTATCGTAAAACATCAGCGCCGTTGCACCCAGGACGGCTCCCTCGAGGATGATACCAAGATAAAACTTAGCCCATCCGAAAAAGTATGGTAAAAGCAGAAAGTGACCCGGGTAATGGGTAAAGCCCGTCGCCTGGTGACTGCCGAACAGACCGGTCCAGAATTTGATAAATCCATAAAATACAGGCGACATGAAGTCGTAGTGCGCATACAAAAGCAGCCAGTTCAGCAAGAAGTAAGCAAACAATAACAGCCAGATTCGCCCCCGCCCGAACTGCTTGAAAGTGTCAACGAAGAGGCCAATGAAGCGGTTTATGCCGGAGACAATACCCACAGGCCATTCTTTACTGCTTTAGAGTGACACTGTCTTCATTTGAACCAGCGGACAATCCATGTTTGTCATACACAAACACCCTAAAGAAAAATTGACCGGTATCCGGTGCTTTATAGCTGTAGTTATCTGTCGAACGATTGCTTATTAGTGCAATCAGCTCATCAGAAGAATCCACGCCCGTAGTGCCTTTGACGAAAACTCGGTAGTGTTCAAAGTCATCCTCTTTGCTCACTGTCCATGTCAATCTCGCAGTCGTATCAGGCTCTGCAATGACAAAAAGCTCCACCGAATCCGGTTCTGTGTTCACAAACGTTGTCGAGCTATCAACATTTGAACCGGAGTTCAAACCAGAATTGTCATAAACGTACATCCGGTAATAGTAGGTGGTGCTGTGGTTGAGCATGGTATCTGTGAAGCTGGTGGTGTTGACGGCGGAGATTGAGGTGACCAGCCCCGTGTCGTCCGGTACGGACGGGCTAATGGAGCGATACAGGCGGTATGCAGAGAAGTTGCTGCTAACGGAAGGCGTCCAGCTCAGATCGATTTCAAAAGTTGAAAGAGCAATCGCCGAGAGCGTTACCGGCAGTGGCGGGCCGAATATATTCAATGGCTCCGCCGCCATGATCTGCGCCGCCACGTTGCCAGCGTCGTCAGTTAATGAGCCGGTGACACCGCCATTATACAAGGTGAAAGTTACCGGGACAATCCAGTCACCGTGATAGATTCCGTCGTCGGCAGTAAGATCACCATTGGTACCGTCATCAAAGAGCTTCACCTCCCCCACGCCGGTAAAAGAAACCCTCGCCGTGCCGCCACTCTCGCCCGCATCAAGACCAAACGTTACCGTATCTCCGGGTGAAAAAGTTATTCCGGTAGGCGTGAAAAAGACTGAGTCAATTCGGGCATGAGTATCAAGGGTAATATCATCGAACAGAGGTTCCCCTGATTGAGAGCCATCCCCAAACAGGAGTCGAGCATAGACAGTTTTATCACCGTCACCCTCAGAAAGTGTGAAGCTCGTTTGGGTGCCTATAAACTGTACATACACAGCATCAGCAAATGTAGAATCCTCCGACAGCATCAAGTGCGAAGTTTCAGGAGGAGCATTAATCTGAATCAGTACATTGCGACTGTTGGTGTATTCTTTGTCATTTGCTATTGTGATTGACAGAAACATAGCCTTAGCCGATACCGCCTCCGACAAATCTCCTTGAAGCCCTTCATTCATCACTGCCGCCACCTTAAAAAAGTAGCGTTGATTTGCCAACAGCCCGTCAACAGTCATACTGAAACTGCCGGTAGAATCACGCAGTGTATAACTGGACTGGGTAGAATCGGAAATATAGATACGAAAACGGGCCACGCTCGCGCTGTCGGATACCTCCCAGCTCAAAGTCACCGTCCCTGCGTTGCTTATCTGCGCCACTAAGTTGACCGGCACCGGCACCTCACCGGGAAGAGAACGAACAGGGTCTTCCGATTCAATATAGCGGCTGCACCCAATAATAACAGCAACGCTCAGCAGGACTGCCGCAATAACCCAAATGCTTTTCATCACACCGGAACCCTTTCTAAAAAGCTTTCGAGATTGTCAAACCGACTTTATCGGGATCGGCCGAGGGACGTATAGCAAGTCCCTTAACCGAAAGGGTCGCCCTTTGTTCCGGAAAGAAAAACAGCACATCAAGCACATTGATTCCCCACACGGCGATTACCGCGCCGGTGGTTATCCGGCGCACGTTCTCAGCATCATACGCCTCTTTTTGAGCCGCATCCAATTCCGATTTGAGCCGGCGAAGATCCTCGATACTGCCGGCGGCGTAGGTCGAATCATAGTCATGCAGTTTTTCTTGGAAAGTATCGTATTTGTCGTCAAAATCCCCGTCGGCGATAAGATAGGCAGCGACAGAGCCCAAAGCCAGGGCAGCAAATAGACAGCCCTTGGTCTTCTGGTCGGTATACTTCTGCCCCCAGCCTGGAATAAACAAAGACCGCACCGCCGCCTTGAATCGTGTCTTGGGCGATAACCTGACATTGATCTCCATCTTCTTGGTGGGATCCAAAACCACACGGTCCGAATATGTCTCGTACCCGGGCCTTTTGAGAACCAGACCATAATCGCCTATTAGTAGCTGACGGAATCGAACTGGGGTGACACCCGACACAATCGCCTCTCCGGACAAAGTGACCTGAGCGCCTTCAGGGTTTGACCGTACCGTGACGTCACCCTGCACGCTCTCTTGCGCTCCAGAGAGGATGGGAAAAGTTGTAATTGCTACAACCGCCGTCAAAATCCTTTTTAACGCCATAGCTATCTTATCTGACTATTTGTTAATCCTTCCAAATTATCGGAACAATACAACAATCATACACTCAAAACAAGTCATATTAAAACAAAGGCCGTGAATCGTTCCACGGCCTTTATGAGTTGACATTTTAAAATGGGTGAATTCAGCAGGCTCCTTTGCCGGTGAAGACGACCACGACCGTTCTGAACAGGATCTTTAGGTCGGTCCATATCGACCAGTTTCGAATATACTCCAAATCCAGTCTAACCTTTCGGGAAACGGATGCAACCGAAGAATCATACCCGTTTTCCACCTGGGCAAGACCTGTCAGGCCAGGTTTCACCGCCAGCCGTCCACCGTAATCATTGACTCTGTCGGAAAGGTCATGAACGAAGTTTGGCCGTTCCGGTCGCGGACCAACCAGCGACATGTCACCCTTCAACACGTTGATAAACTGTGGGATTTCATCCAGGCGGGTCTTGCGGAGAATCTTTCCCAGACAGGTGATCCTGGGGTCATTACGGGTCGCCCAAACTGGCCCACATTTCTTCTCTGCGTCCTGGACCATTGTCCGAAACTTAATAACCCTGAATGGCTTGCCCATTAAATTTACGCGACGCCGGTCTCTTTCCCGCCGGTCTTTAACATCGGACCTCCGACAGTAACGACGATCTCTCTTGCGGCGGTTGACACCTATCCGGACCTGGGTGTAAAATACCGGACCTTCCGAGTCAAGCTTAATCAGGAGGGGCAGGATAAGAAATAACGGAAGCGTTAGAAGCATTGCTACCATCGCCCCGGCAACGTCGACAGCCCTTTTTGTAACCTTGTTCACCATCGCTTTTAACCTGTCCGTCCTTGTAAGCACTACAGGTACAGCAAATATAAACAACAAAGAACAGGCAATAAATAACATCCCTTTGAGGTATTCGCAATAAAAATATCTCAAATGATCAAGAAAAGTTACAACCGCTGCGGGTGAAGTCTGTGGGGCTGGTATCTCAACGCTACCAGCAACTCCGTAACTGAAACCTTGACGAGTCAGGACTGTGGCGTTTTCGTTACCGTAATTTATCCGGTTATTAAGACTGTTATTCATGAGCCTTAGAAAATTCTGGAATCATCCTACTATTATTAAGAGTCGAAAGTAGCAAAAGCGTTGCCGAAACAGCCCATGTGGGCAAAATAGGTCTTTATGGCTATGATACCACTCTAACCCATTGAATAACAAAGCAATAAAGAATGGGGTCAGCAAAAATAACAACGCCGACTTATTCGTCAATCAAGTGGATATGGGATGGTTGCAAAAGGTTGCACAGATTGTAGTTACAACCTGCAAACAAAAACACCAGCCTATATTACGGTAAACTGCGTAAAAGGCACTTCTTCAAGCTCGTCGAGGGGCTGCTCTCAGCTTACTTTTGGTTGAATTTCAACACGAATGTGAAGCGGTGGAGATCATCTGAGGAATATTTCTCTTTGGTAGTATAAGCATAGTCAATTTCGATCTGGCTGAATTGTACTCCCGCGCCAAAAGAAATGCCGGACCCAAACGACTGATTCTCTTGATCTGGGAAGTAGTTGTAGCCGGTGCGAAGGAAATACTGGTCACTGAAGTTAACCTCGAAACCGTGGCGAATAACAATTCCTCCATAGACCCTTTTCTCAAGTTCAACAGAGGTGACCAGTGTTCGGTTGAAAGGGTAGCCGGACACACCAATTCTGATGTTGGTCGGTATACGCTCATTGAGGTCATCAAACTTCATACCGGGGCTGATGTTCGCTATCACCACAGCGATAGCCAGCCTATCAGTTAGGTACCTCCCGCCAACATCCAATGCAAAAGTGGAGGCTGTAATATCGTCAAGCTTCTGACTAATAAACTTCCCGGTTAACCCCATCGAGATATTGTTGCTGACTCTCATTCCGACTGAAAGGGCGCTGGACCAATCATAGGCAGAAATATATCCAGTGGTCACCCCATTGGTATCATACCCGTCAATCTGTCCGTAATCAAGAAAGGTCACCGAAGCGGCGAGAGTTGATCTGTCGTTTATTCTGTAAGCCATGGTACCATTCTCAAGGGTAATATCCTGATACCAGGCAAAATGGCCGAAAGCCACTTCTCCCTCCTCAAGACTGGCCAGACCGGCTGGATTCCAATAGGCTGCTAGCGCATCTTCAGAAACAGCGGTATAGGCACCTCCCATAGCGGCAGCCCTTGCCCCAATCCCAATTAAGAGAAAGTCAGCTGTAGTTCGTCCGGCATTCGTTGCTGCAATTGACACCTTGCCAAGCAGGGCTATGATTACAATCAAAGAAATCCAACCGAATATTATACGCTTTAGAACTCTCCGCTGCATCTTTTCCCCTTTCCGATCACTGACTTGCAGCCTCTATAAACGCAAGCCCAGTGCCGACAAAGACAGCTTTTCGAGCCGAGATTCCGTCTGCTTTCATGTAGAAATAATACTCTTGTAACTTATTGCCACACAACCCATTCCCAATCAATAACAGCCGCCGAAAAAGACAAGGCCACGACCTCTGCCGTTACGCCTTCTAATCACCAGAAATCCTTCACCGGTGATTGCTTGAACACCTTCGCTCAACGAAGCCGTTCAATCTCATTTAGCCAGATACACTCCAAGAGATTACATGGGCATGTTCAAGAACATGACACTATCCTCAAATTGTCATAAGACTGACCACTCTTTATCAGGAGTGCACGGTTTTCTCTATAACTTTGCTCTCTATCGTGTTCACCCAATCCACTGTCAACAAAAAATTCCACCCC
>CAZYRH010000099.1:0-9020 GCA_964650395.1 uncultured Ignavibacteriales bacterium | reverse complement strand
AAGATATTCAAACGAATAAATTGGAGCCGGTGTAGTACCGGTTGCGTTTCCAAAAGATTTTGTTTATTTTTGTCGGAGAATTAAAAACTTGTAACCCCAAAATGTTGGTTGAACGGACATTGTCCTGAAATAGGCCGCCAATCGCCAAGGAGTGAAAAGATGACAACACAAGCTACGTATGACGAACTGGTAAAGCGTTGTAAAGAAATCTCTGTGCTGGGATCGACCGCCTCCGTCCTCTACTGGGATCAGCATACCTACATGCCGCCAGCCGGTACCCCGTTTCGCGCCGACCAATTGGGTCTGCTGGCTCGTATGACCCACGAGATGTTTACTGACCCCAAAATCAATGACTTGATTTTTCAGGTAGAACAGTCAGACCTAGTCAAAGATGAGGATTCGCCGGAGGCGGCTAATATCCGTGAATTGCGTTACCAGTATGACAAACTGACCAAACTCCCCAAGGAACTGGTGGAGGAAATTACCAAGACCACAAGTCTGGCGCAGCAAGAATGGGTCACCGCTCGACAGAAATCTGATTTCAAGTCTTTTCTCCCCTGGTTGGAAAAGATTCTCGACTTGACCCGCCAGAAAGCTGATGCCTATGGTTACGAAGGAGAGCCATACAATACCCTGCTTGACGATTATGAGCCGGGAGCTACTGTAGACGACGTGGTGAAGGTCTTTGAGAATCTCAGAAATGAACTGGTCGAACTACTGGGCAAAATTACTAACGCTCCGAAAAAGCCAGACGTCTCAATAGTCGAGCGGGAATATAATGTCGAACGGCAACGGATATTCGGAGAGACGGTAGCAGCGGCTATGGGCTACGACTTCAAAGCCGGCCGTCTCGATGTCACGACGCATCCCTTCTGCACCGGTATCGGCCCCGGCGACACCCGCATCCTCACCCGCTACAATCCCAACCGTCTCAATGACTCCCTATTCGGTACCATGCACGAAGCCGGCCATGGCTTGTACGAAATGGGACTTCCTAAAAACAAGTACTTCGGTACTCCGATGGGCGAGTCGGTCTCTTTGGGCATTCATGAATCACAGTCGCGGATGTGGGAGAACCAGGTTGGACGTTCCAAAGCCTTCTGGAAGTATTTCTTTCCCCAGGCTCAGCGATTATTCCGGAAGTCTCTTGATGGTGTCACTCTTGACCAGTTCTACGGTGCCATCAACGATGTCCGGCCGTCTTATATCCGCGTTGAGGCTGATGAGGCCACGTACAACCTGCATATCCTACTGCGCTTCGAGCTGGAGCGGGCCATGTTAAGCGGCGACCTTAAGCCGGCTGATGCCGCAGGTGAATGGAACAGTCGGTTTAAGAAGTACTTCGGTATCGAAGTCGATAAGGATGCCAACGGCTGTTTGCAGGACGTCCACTGGTCAGCCGGACTTATCGGCTACTTCCCAACTTACACATTGGGGAATCTCTACTCCGCCCAGTTTTTCGCCAAGGCCAAACAGGACATGCCTGATCTGGAAACGCAATTTGAGAACGGCAACTTCCACGATTTGCGGGAGTGGCTGCGCACCAACATCCATCAACAGGGTATGCGCTACCGCGCCAATAAACTGTGTGAGAAAGTGACTGGCAAGCCGCTGGATCATCGACACCTGATTGACTACATGAAGATTAAGTACGGCGAAATCTATGGCATCTGAGGTTGGTGCAAAGATCTACTTGTTAAAGGGAGACAATCGACAATAACACGTCACTCCAGGTCCACCTCGGGACTTGCCCATGAGTGAGGGAAGACCCATCGGGAATAGTTCGAGTTTCCGGGTAGAGTTAAGGATGACCAGGAAATTTATCCTTTTACTGACTCTTCTGCTACTACAACCAGTCTTCATGAGTGAGAAGACATACTGCGCCAGGTCCTCTACTGAAATGCAGGGGATCAGCCCGCTGATCGTCAGGTCATTACAGTATGCTTTTCCTAATGAACACAACATTGCACCTGGGCCGGGGAAGCCAGCACCTAAACATGCCCTGGGTGGAAATACCCTGACTCAGTCTCAGGGCGCTATAATTGGTACCACATGGTATGACTGCCAGCACATCGGATCAATAGGGCGGATGGTTGATTGGAGTCGGCACGGCAGCCCGGATACGATGATTGTCCACTTCGGCTGGATGGGTATGCCCGATCCGGTCTTGTTTGCCCGCCAGTATCGATATGACAACTACAACGCCACTACAGGTGCCTTTGGTACCGATACCGGTTTGCAGTCTGAAGATGACTTTGCCGGTTTCGTCGGGATTGACGTAACCGAAGATGGCCGCGCCGTTGTCGGTGGCCATAACAGAGAATCGTCCGACGGTTTTTTGGACAGCCACTTTTACTGGGATTCAGCAGCGGGCTCCTCATCCTTTATTGCCGAGGCACAAGTACCCCGCTCTATCGCCGGGTTTGGCGGCTATCCCGAACAGGAAGTGATCTGGCCTAAGTTTCGTTATCAAGAAGGCGCAAGTGATACTGTCCTACATGTTTTCGCTCTGACAAGCGAAGTTAGCGCCGGTGACCCTCGAGGGTTGTATTACTTTCGAAAAGTTGGTATGGATGCGTCAGGAGTATGGGACGATCCTCCTTACGTGGTTGACACGGTCTACATTATCGCGTACGATGTCGCTGCCAACAACGACGGCAAAGTGACATTAGTCTGGGTGGCCAATCTACCCTGCGCAGGCGATCCGTGTGACACTTGCTCCGGTTATGAGTGCCGGTTATTTCCTCAATGGGACAACGATCTCTATTACCAGATTTCAACCAGCAGCGGCCTTTCTTGGCAGCCTCGCGTAAACATCACCAAGAATGTTGATGATGAAGATGGGTATCGGCCATACACCGACCTCTCGGCTTTAATTACCACTAACGGCAACTTGCACATAGCCTGGGGCGCCCGATACTGGCCGGCCGATGCCAACTCCGGCGGTGAAGCGGGACTCCTCAGAGGCCGTATTTTTCATTGGTCTGAGGATAACCCATATGTCCGAACAGTCCATAACTTCGAGTGGGATCAAACCACCTGCAATGGCGGCGTCTGGCAGTTGAACGCCGCCAAGATGACCATTTCAGAATGTGATGGAAAGCTTTATGTCTTGTTTGTTCAGTTTAACGATATTCCCAATGGTGTCGAAGATGACTGTGCCGCCGAGACTAATCCCAGCTTCCCAATGGGAGCGGCTAATGGCGAGCTATACCTGACTATTTCCACCGACTGGGGTCTGACCTGGGACGAAGCACGCAACTTGACCAATTCACGGACTCCCGGCTGTGATTCTATCAGTGGAAGTGGTGGACCATGTGATTCCGACCACTGGCCATCGATGGCCAGGTTTGGAACAAACTACAGCGGTGATTTCAGCGGTGCTGAGATAGTTGTTCCCGCAGGCAGCAGCGATCCGGGCACGTATTATCTTGACATTCAGTATATCAATGACCACAGCGCCGGCAGTATTGTTCAAGATGAGGGTTTCTGGGCTCAGGCCGATGTGAGATGGTTTCGTATCCCGTGCGTTGAACCGATACCTAACCCACAGTTTAAGCTCTCGTTGACGGAAATTGCCTACCCGACCTGGACCAAGAATGGTGTCCAACTCGACACACTTCTCACGATTACAAACACCGGAAACGCCACAGCTAATTACAGTATTACTGTCAAGGAAGACAATGGCCCCCCAGGATGGCTCTCTCACGCCGACTTTAGCGGCTCAGTGCCATTTGGCCTTGATAACACCGAGGCCGGTTCTATCTCCTTGAACACCGGCGGCATAGTCAACAATCCCGGTACTATCGTAAATCTGGTTGGTCGCTTGATCTTCACTTCGAATGCTCCAACTTCCCCTGACACCTTTCCAATTAACCTCTATGTCGCCGATACCCTATACCCCCCGATATGGGATACCGTGAACACCGACTGCTTAGCTCTGACCGTTTCGAACACGGGCAACTTCGGTAACTTGGGCATCGGTAAAGTTAATATGGATTATGTTGATTCCGGCGACTGCGATTCAACTGCCGACGTTTATCCGTATGACGGCTCGCCGGTCGTGGCCTACCTGAAAGATGGCGACACTATTGTCAACTACTCCATTTATGGCAGCGGGCTAGCTGGCAAAAACAGTTTCGCACCAATTGGAGCACATGAGCCGACTCAAGATATGGGGAATTTTGAACTCTTTAAGTCAGGAGTTCTTGTAACCAGCGATGCCGCGATTGCCGTTGAAAATTGGTGGTATGCACCGGAGCAACCAGATTCTTGTAGTTTCGTTATTCAAAGTATCAGGATCTTCTCCTTTGACAGCCAGGCTCACAGTAACCTAACCATCGGAGAAGCGGTTGATTGGGATATACCCTCCGACTCCGCCGCTGACAACGGCTCCGATTTCGATGGCGACCGCAACCTGATTTATCAGATTGGAGGGGAGTACAATCAGGACGACTCCACTGAATGTCAGGAAAATGATGCTCGCTTTGGTGGTATCACGTTTCTCGATTGTTTTTTAGTTAATGATAGCATAGAGCTCGGTGACAGCGTCGTCAGTAATCAATATGGTGCCTATACTCTTGACAACGCAACCTATGTGTACCCAAATGAAGGCTTTATTGCCGGAGAGCTGTACGCGAACATGCAGGACAGCGGATGTTCATTGTATTCATCCTCCCATCCTGATTCGCAGCTTGTCGATCTCCACACTGTCATGACCTTTTCTGCCGGGATTGATCTTGGCGAAGGCGACACACTCATCTATTACACAAGTTTCATGACAACAATGAACGGCGCTCTAACTGACCTGCAACAGGCCGCTGACCAGAGTTATCAATGGTATTCTGACCACATCAGACCAAAACCGAGCGGGTGCTGCATGACCCCTATTCGCGGTAACGTTGACTACGACCCGGCAGATAATGTCAACGTGGGTGACCTGACTTACCTGGTCGAGTTCCTGTTCAAGGGCGGTGCGCTGCCCCCGTGTGAAGAGGAAGGCAACGTCGACGGCGATACCGGCGAACTAATCAATGTAGCCGATCTGACCTACCTGGTCGATTTCCTGTTCAAGGGTGGCCCGTCTCCACCCCCCTGCCCATAGAGGGTGTGTCGCAATACAGTGTCATCGCGAGCGACTGAAGGGAGCGTGGCGATCTCAGTGGTGCAATTGCTTCCGTAATAAGAGATTGCCACGTCGCTGCGCTCCTCGCAAAGACAGTTTATGGAGCTTATGTGGTTAACATCCATGATTATGACACAGCCTCGTAATGTGGGGAAGTCGGACCTGTTTGGAAGTTGTCTCACTAGACTCCTGTCTCCCTACGGCGGACTGGCAGGTCTCGGAGAGACCTACCCTACTAATTCCGTGTTACAATTAGAAACTTATATCAGATGTGGAACGGAGCAAAAAACGTTAATGAGAAACACCCTACGTCCCCTTTACACCGGTGCCAACGCCAACATATACTCAAGCAGCTTGATGGCACCCTTCTTGCCACCTTCGCCTACTTCCATCGGCGGGCCGACACAGGTGGGACAACCGGCTTCGCATGGGCATTTTTTGACGTGCTCCAGGCAGGATTCTAAGAGCCTATCCGCTTCGGTGAACAGCTTTTCCGACAGGCCCACGCCACCGGGAATATTCTCATAGATATATACGGTCGGACGCTCGGTAAACGGCGCCCGCACCTGTGAGATAGAACGCAGGTCACGCGAGTCGCACATCACCCACAGAGGAGCAATTTTGCCTAAGATGTTGGCTAACCCTCTCAACGACCCGCCGAACCGGGAACCGCTAAGCCCTACTTTGAGCGCTATATCGCCCGGGAAGGAATACCAGAAGGCGCTGGTGTGCATCTCAAGTTCGGGGAGAGTAAGTTCTCCTGAGCCGACATTTTCATGAGTATGAAACTTAATCTTTTTGAACATAACAGTCACGCTGGTGACTGAAACCTCACCGCAACACACGTTGCCATCTCCTAAACCAACCTCCTTGTTGATTTCAAGGACCTTCAAATCGGTCTTGGTCTCGGCGTCGGTGTAGTAGTCGACCTCCACTTCTTTGACGTAAGCCTTTTTCCCGTCCCAGTCGAGGCGCGTAACCTGATACTGCCGGGCGCCGTGGAGATAAATAGCCTCCGGATGCAAGAATATGGGCGCCGAGAAGTAATCCACTTCACCGACCACTTCGTTGTCGTTGCTCTCATTGAGAATGACAAAGTTGTCCGGTGAGGCAGAGCGCAGAGAAATCTGCGCAGCCGGATAAATCTCCGACGACCAGTGATAGCGACCACTGGTCTTACGAAGGATATTCGCTTCTTCAAGGTAGTCCAGAATTTGATTTGTGCCGTCGTCCGAAAAGTAATCTGTTTCATCAAAGGGGAGTTCAAAAGCAGCGCACTTGATGTGGTTTGTCCTGATAATCAAGTTGTCGGGATCGATGATCCCGGCTTCGGGTGTCCGATCGAAGATGTACTTTGGCTGAGCGCAGAGAAACTGGTTTAAAGGAGTTGAACTGGCAATCATAATTGTCATGGATGTTGAAGTAGCGCGTCCGGCCCGGCCTGCCTGCTGCCACAAGGAGGCGATCGACCCGGGGTAGCCAACAATAATTGAGACATCCAAACTGCCGATATCGATTCCCAATTCGAGCGCATTAGTTGAGACAACGCCGGTGATAGTCCCGTCGCGAAGTCCGGCTTCGATCCGGCGGCGCTCGTTGGGAAGGTACCCTCCACGATAGCCGGCTATATTTATCCCATGCCCAAAGTCGCCTTCCAGCTTCCGTCGGAGATACGTCAGCAGTACCTCAACGTATAACCTGAAGTGGGCAAACACGATTGTCTGAATTCTGTGCCGCAAGAACCCGGCCGCCAATCGCGCCGCCTCGCTTATGGCCGACTTGCGGATGCCAAGTTGCTGGTTGATAACCGGAGGATTGTAGATGAGGAAATGCCTCTCGCCCGATGGGGCGCCATTGCTATCGATACACAATACCGGTTTGCCGATGATCTTCTGTGTCAGCTCGTCGGGATTAGCAATAGTAGCCGAGCAGCAGATGAAGACGGGGTTGGAACCATAGAACTTGCAGACCCGCTTAAGGCGACGGATGACATTGGCCAGATGCGAACCGAAGACCCCTCGATAATGATGCACCTCGTCAATAACAACATACTTAAGATTTTCAAACAGCTTTATCCACTTCGTGTGATGAGGAAGTATTCCGGTGTGAAGCATGTCGGGATTGGTTATAACAATGTGACCGGCGAAACGAATCAGGCGGCGGTCTGAATGAGGCGTGTCGCCGTCGAAAGTATGCGTCTTTATATCGACATCGAGTTTCTGTATCAAATCGTATAGCTCGTTCTTCTGGTCTTGCGAGAGCGCCTTGGTCGGGAAGAGGTACAGCGCCCGGGTATCGGGATTTTTGAGTATGCTGTCAAGTACGGGAATGTTGTAGCAAAGTGTCTTGCCCGAGGCGGTAGGGGTCACTACGACCACATCGCTGTCCTGCATAACTGCCTCCACGGCCTGACGCTGATGGGAATATAGTTGAGTAATTCCGCGCTCTTTGAGGCAGGTCACCAGCCGCTGATCCAGCTCACTGGGGAAATCAGCATACTGGGGTGGGCGTGGCGAATAGACTTTCCAGTGGGTAACGTTTTTCCTGATGGCAGGGTCGTTTTTAAGCCGGTCAATTATCTGGTCAAGGTTCATGGCCTTAGTACAAGCGTTGAGTAGCTCTCATACCATTCCGGTAAGCTGGCGGCGACAAATATCGCAGAACTTCGCTTCTTTGTTGTCGATGTCGAGCATGATCTGACTGTAGTAGTTGACACATTTGGAGTTGCGGCACTCCGTCAGATTGAACAGGTGAGCCATTTGGTGAAGCGCTTCCTTGAACAAGCGAGGATAGACTTTGCGCTCATCTTCAGGCAAACCGTAAAACTCCTGCCGGATATGGTACAATGACACCACCGCCGTGCCGGATAATACGTCGGCGTGGCCCAGCACAAAGGTGTCATCGGGAAGGTACAGGTCCTCCTCGCAGACGGCTATCACTTTTTCGCGGCTGTTGGCTTTGGCGCGCTCCAGCTTGGATAAAAGCACCTGGGCATAGTACTGATTGCGCACCACATTGTGAGCTTCTTCAGGCAGCTTCATTCCCTTGAGTATATCCACGGAACGGTTGAACACCGGGCCGACTTCCGTTGCCAGCTGGTTGACCAGTGTGAAGTCCACCTCTCCTAAGGGAACAACAACTATCTTTGACTTCAACAATGGCATGTTCTATTGCCTACGTTCACATTAGCCAGTCGCAAAAAAACGCGTCTTGGCACCGGACGGAGACACTCTTACCTCTACTTTGGCGGCGCATTTCGGGCACCATCCCACAAAGGCGGTGCCCTTCCGGTTCAGGTAAATTCGAGAATAGACGTTACAACACTTAAAGTGCATCCCAAGAAAGGGCCGCTTCTTTGTTGTGCGTTTCTCCGTCATATATGAAGTAACATAATATACAAATTCGCCCGGAAAGCAACCCGGAAGGCCGTTAACAGGCAGGAGTCAGGGACTTCCGCCCTGTTTGAGAAATTCCTTCATAATTGCTACCGATGAAGAGCTTCCCAGCCGGGTCGCACCAGCCTCAAGCAGTTGGCGGCACTGGTCAAGCGTGCGGATGCCTCCTGAGGCTTTGACCTCAATTTGGCGGCAAGCCGCTTCCACTAAAGTGCTAACTTGTTCCACAGTAGCACCACTAAAAAAGCCTGTGCAGGTTTTGACAAACTGCGCGCCACCATTGATGACAGCTTTGGTTGCCTCAACTTTCTGCTTTTCGGTCAAACAGCCTGCTTCGATAATAACTTTCAGGACCACATTGTACGGCAAGGCCTTTCTCGCTTTGGCAATTTCTTCCTCCGCTTGATGAAAGCGGCTTGCCGCCAGCCAGCCGATATTGGCCACCATGTCAATTTCGTGCGCTCCATCCTTGACCCCCTTAACAGCCTCCAGCACCTTGA
>CAZYRH010000098.1:1780-9048 GCA_964650395.1 uncultured Ignavibacteriales bacterium | reverse complement strand
GAGGGCATCCATAGTTGCAAGTATACGATACCCTTGTCACATGTCAATCATGTGCCTTGACACATGCTGAAATTAGCGAGGTTGGTCAGCAGACGTAGGTCTGGTTCCGAGTCCGCGTTAGGCGGACGAGAAACCCAACACCCTCGAACTAAGCAAATCTTTTGAATCGTTACAATATTTGACTATATTACGTGAGTAAAGGTCTTGATATTGGCAGGTACGTATGTCAGAAAATGATCGAAACAACTCTCATGCTGACGAAACCGAATCCGTGACCGGCCGTTCCGGCCGCCCAAAGCAACAGCCGATCGAACGGCTGGGGAGCTTCAAAATCGAGGCCGCCATTAGCTCTGGTGGGATGGGTACCGTCTACCGGGCGTATGATAAATCGATGAAGCGACCAGTGGCCTTGAAGGTCCTGCACCCCTCACTTGAAATATCCAAGAAGACTCAATCGCGTTTTGCTCGGGAGGCGTGGATCGCCGGTCAGCTTGAGCATCCCAACATCATCAAGGTGTACAGCCGGGGAGAAGAGAACAGGCTGCACTACATTGCCATGGAATTGGCTGATGGCGGTTCGCTCACTGACTTGATCAAACAGGTGCGCGAGTCGATCCCTTCCGGTTCAGATGTCACCGATACGATTAAAAGCGAGTATATCAACTCGATCTTAAGCAAATTTGTTGAGCTGGCTTCGGCTCTGGAGCATATTCATTCCAAGAGTTTTATTCACCGTGATATCAAGCCGCACAATATACTGATCTCCGGTCCGGAAAAGCAATTCAAGTTCACTGACTTTGGGATCGCGCACGCCGAGGACATGACCAATCTAACAAAGGCTGGGGATTTCATTGGCACCGTAAAGTACATGTCGCCCGAACTGCTGACCGCTCACCGTGCCGTGGTGGACAAGAGGACTGACATTTACTCGCTGGGGGTGTCTCTCTATGAAGCCCTGACATTAACTCTGCCGTTTGAAGCGGACAGTGAGGAGAAGTATATCACCGAGATTTTGTCCGGGCATTCCATCCCTGCTCGAAAGCGGAACAAGCGAATCTCCAGAGACCTCGAAACAGTTTTGCTGAAAGCCACCCACCACGACCCTGAGAAGCGCTACCAGACGGCGGCGGAGTTTGCGGAGGACTTGTATAGGATTCTTGAGAACAGGCCGATCACGGCGAGGCGGGAACGCATTGTATCGAGGTCGCTAAAGCATCTGAAGCGGAACAAGAAGATTGTAGCTGCCATCTTTCTAACGGGGCTGGTTTCGCTATCTGGCTTCTACCGGTTTTACCATTGGAGGGCCACGTCTCGCGACAGAGAGGCAATCATAAAGACCCTGATGACGGCTGCGGAAACTGGGAGATCGCCGTTTGAGATTCATCCTGAATGGGATAGGCTGTCTGAGAAGCTGCGACGAACGGTCCTTTCGGGAGAATTAGATTCGACGGTTATCTGGTTTTTCAAAGCCAACAGTCTATATCGTTACAAGTTTCAAGAATCAAGTCTGCTGAAACATGCGACTGTGGGAATAAGACCACAGTCCATAAATATCCTGGAGCAAGAACCGGATCTGGGTAGCCAGGCGTACGACAGCTACCTTGCTATTCTCGCTACTACTTTCGAGATGTCCGTGGATCATCTTCCTTTTCGCAAGATTGGAGTTATTATTCAGGGATATGGCTCCCGTAAAAAAGAGGGGGTAGGGGTCTTTGAAAAGCTAGACAGTTTTCTCGCTAATGCTGGCGGCCGTCATGTGGTGCGTATCCGCAGTGTAACAAAACATTATCTCAATGCCGCATTCTACAACGATTTTTCTAAGTATAAAGAAGAACTAAGGCGTTTTCCTGACGTCTTCGACTCGACTCCTGAGCTAATCATTGACTCCGGTGGGGATACTCTTGTTGCACGTGGGTTAAACATAGCTTACTCCGGTGAGAAGGGTTTTAGGTGGGAGTATTATCAGGAAAGAAGCTCAGTAGGCACATACAGGGTAGACGGCGAGTCGACAAATGGAATTGAACCCTGGCAAGGTACACACATACTGTCTACTCTCAATTTACAACCTGCTCAACAGACTTTCATTGATACCACCATTGACAGTTTTACAGTATTCCTGCACGATGACTATCCGGACAATTATCCTAGGGAAGTCTTTCGAGTGCCATACAAAGCCCTAATAGAAGAAGCTATTCGCATATCAGAAATAACGTTGGTGAGAACAGAACAAGACAAACTTTGGTATAAAACCCAGTTTTTTGGAAGATTGCCAAGCAGTTTAGTAGTACCTATAGTTGGTGACTTTTCTGTCACACATAGTAAATCCCAGAAGACTGTCCTCTTTGGAAAAATCCGTATATCTCTTAGGACTCTCGATGGTTTTTCCCATTTCATTGACATGGACATCGCATATAACGACGTGCGCAGCGTTGGAAGTGCGAGAAAGTGGTCGCCTGACTCCACTACCTACATAATGAAAAGAACGACAACTGTGTCTATTCCAGACATCACCTTTGAACAACTTATTGGATTGGGCCGTTTTGATGCCATTCTGAAGATTGCTCCCTCAATCGATGCAGCGCGTTTATTCGCAGATATCGACGAATTCTGGGGTGACACTCTAATCTTTGACATCAAGTTCCAGGCCTTTGACAGTAGCGGTACAAACTAATGAGATGCGCTGCACACAATGTAGCTCTTAGACCTTCCCCAGCACCCCCCGCAAATATGGCAGTCGTTCGGTTTCTGGGACCTGCCCCAAATCAATGGTCACTTGTGCCCGGCCGACAAGTGAGAATTCCATCGGGCGGTCAGTGGCTTGACGGAAGGCTTCAACTTCAGCCCGCGTCAGTTTTCTGTCCTTCTTGAAGAGGAGATTCACGATCCCATCACGCAGCCTCACTTTCTCAATGTCCAGCACAGCAGCAGAAATCTTCACAGCGGCAGCATCGAAAAGGTTAACTGCTGATTGGGGCAATTTGCCAAATCGGTCGGTGACTTCGTCTCTGATGTTTTCAACTTCATCTAATGTCCTTGCATTGGCCAGGCGGCGGTAGATGTCAACTTTCTGCTGGCGGTCGGTCACGTATTTATCGCTGAGGTGAAGTTCAATATCGGTCTCGACCTTAGTCTCAGGCAGCCGCTTGACTTCCTCTCCCTTCAACTCGGCCACGGCCTCTTCAAGAAGTCTGTTATACAAGTCGAAGCCAATTTCCTCAATGAAGCCGGACTGCCTTGCTCCAAGAATCGTCCCCGCACCGCGAATCTCCAGATCGCGCATGGCGAGCGCAAACCCCGAACCTAAATCAGAGTGCGCCTCCAGAGCGCGCAGCCGCTTAACCGCATCAGCATTGAGGCTTTTGATGGGAGGAGTCAGCAGGTAGGCATAGGCGCGCGTGGCGCTGCGACCTACCCTACCGCGCATCTGATACAACTGTGCCAGGCCGAAACGGTCGGCGCGGTTGATGATGATTGTGTTGGCGGTAGGGATGTCCAGTCCCGATTCAATAATCGAGGTGCACAACAGCACGTTGTAGCGCTGGGCCAGAAAGGCCAGCATAATCCCTTCGAGTGATTTCTCGTGCATCTGGCCGTGGGCGATGGCAATCTCGGCTTGCGGGACGATCTTCTTCAGATAACGATACATCGACTCAATCGTCTGCACCCGGTTGTGCACAAAGAAGACCTGCCCACCGCGGTCAATTTCATGCAGGATGGCGGTGGCAATAATGGCCGGGTCAAACTCTACGATTTCGGTAATAATCGGCAGGCGATCTTTGGGAGAGGTGTGAATGAGACTCATGTCTCGCACACTTATGAGCGACATCTGCAGCGTCCGGGGTATAGGCGTAGCTGACATGGAGAGAGTGTCGACGGTGGTCTTGAACTGGCGAAGTTTTTCCTTGTGCCTGACTCCAAAGCGATGCTCTTCATCGACGATAAGAAGCCCCAGGTCCTTAAAGAAAATATCCTTTGATAAGAGCCGGTGGGTCCCAATGACCAGCTCGAGCTTACCCTGGGCCAGCTCCTCAAGAATCTCCAATTGCCGCTTGCGGCTGCGGAAACGTGAGAGCATCTCAACTCTGACAGGGAATTCGTTCAGCCGCTCTGAAAAGGTGTGAAAGTGCTGCTGAGCCAGCACCGTGGTCGGCACCAGCACTGCCACTTGCTTACCTTCCTCAATTGCTTTGAAGGCCGCCCGGACAGCCACCTCTGTTTTGCCGTAACCGACATCGCCGCAGATTAACCGATCCATCGACTTTTCTTCAGTCATGTCATACTTGACATCATTGATCGCCTTAAGCTGGTCGGGAGTTTCTTCATAAGCGAAAGAGGCTTCAAGCTGTTTCAGCCAGACAGTATCCTCCCCAAAGGAGTAACCGGATTGCGCCTTGCGTGCAGCATAGAGCTTAATTAAGTCAGCAGCCATATCAGCGATGGCTTTTTTCGTTTTTTTCTTGAGCTTCTCCCAGCCGGGGCCGCCGAGGCGTGTCAAAGCCGGAGCGGTATCCTTGCCCGAATATTTAGATACCTGGTTAAATTCTTCAATCGGTACATACAGGCGATCGGTCTCCGCATACTGCAAAAGGAGACAATCGCGGTTGCGACTGTCCACGGTAATGGTTTTCAAACCGAGGTAGCGGGCGATACCATGCTCGGTGTGAACGACGTAATCACCCCTGGTAAGGTTGGAGTAATCCGAGATCGCTACCCCTTCTTTGAACTTCTTTTTGCGCACCCGCCGGTGATAGCGGCTGAAAATCTCGTGGTCGGTCAGAACGGCAAAACCGCCCCGAGGACAGACAAAGCCCCCCTTAAGATCGGCTACTTCAATGATCGGTTTGCTTTCAATGCCAACTCGCTCACCGATGAGTTCACCAAGCCGAACACCCTGGCTTTCTGTGTCAGTGGCAATAAAGTAGCTGATTCCCACCGAATCGTATTCCTTGGTGGTTTGCATGAGAAGGTCCAATCGCGACCCGAAGGAGGGATGAGGCTGACAGACAAAGTCAATGATGTCCTGGCGTCCCCCCTTGAAAGGTACTTTGTCGATCCTTTTGTAGTTGTTGATGGCTGCGAATACCTTCTCGGGCGAGTGGTAGTATTTATCAGGAGACGGAAGATTCACGAAATGCTTTTTAACTCTCTCCCGAAGAGCGCCGGCCTCATTGAGAATTGAATCCGCTTCCGCCTTCAGCGCCCCTTCCCCATGCAGAAAAATGATCCCGTCTTTGGGAAAATAATCCAGCAGGAAACCCTGCTTCATACCAAAAAGAACCGACAACCACTCCAATCCGGGAAGCTCCGGGTCATTCAGATAGCGGGACCGGATATAGTCGGCATCGTCCTCCGGTAGAACACTCAGGTACTGTTCCAGCGTCTCTTGCGTGATGGGAACTTCCCGTTTCGGTAGCATTGACACAGCCTCAACCTTTCGGATGGTGCGCTGGGTGGAAACGTCAAACTGGCGAATGGTTTCCACCTCGTCGCCGAAGAACTCAACCCGCACGGCAGCATCAGAACCGGGCGTAAAGAAGTCAATCAGACCACCGCGCCGGGCGAAGTCTCCCACCTCCTCTACCACGGGCACCCGCCTGAACCCCAATCTCACCAGGCGTTTGACCAGATCATCCAAATCGGCTTCACTCCCCTGCTTGAGGTTAATCAAACTGGCTTGCAGGAAATCAAGAGCAATAGTCGGTTCCATTAACGCTCGAACGGGGCAGATAACAACCGCGAGAGAGTTGTCCAGAAGCTTAGCCAGAGTGGAGATTCTTCGCCCCATGATTTCGCCCACCGGGGCTTTGAAATCGTACGGCAATATCTGGCGAGCCGGGAAGTGCCCCACTTTTCGTTCGTCCATCAAAAAGACCAGGTCGTTATACAGGTCGCCAGCCTGATCGGGGCTTTCGGTAACCACTAAAATGGGCAGATTTGTCTTCTCGGCGATGGTTCTTATAAGAAAGGACTCAGACGAGCCGGCTAGCCCGGTGATCGTCAATCGAGGCGCGGGCCCGGAGTAAAGATCGTGGCAAAGGTCCAAAACCGTTCTGTAATCAAGCCATCGATTCAGTATCAGCTTTAGCTTCATAGACGGCGGCGATGTAGATAATGAAGTCACTTTTAATCCCATTGAGCAGTTCGTCCTACACTCTCACTCCAACACGAAAGCCCCGGTTTTATCTTGACCGGGGTATCTTCTAATTGAACTGATCCTAATATAGAAAACAAGTTCATTAAAAGCCAGTTTCTTAAGCTGCGGCGAATAAGGGGCTCTCATTTTTTACACTACAGTCAGCGTCACTTTTCTATTAGTCTTCTTTTTGGTCACAACGACATATGTTACCTCATAGAAAGAGCTAATCGAAGCAGTAGGCATGTTTTCTCACATTACAAGAGTTACTTCCGCTTACGCTACTGTTCCATAAAAAAAGGCAGCGCTCTGGCGCTGCCATCTTGGTTGTCACAAATGTGGATGAAGGAAGGCGCTATTTCCTTCTACGCCGTATCAGGCCAGCACCGACCAACCCCATGCCTAACAGCAGAATGGTGGCTGGTTCTGGAATGACCGTTTCCGCATCATGCGAATTAGGAGCGAATTTGAAATGGTAGGGATCATAGTAGCCATACGCATCAAAGTGTACCCAGTCGTAGCTGGTGCTCACTTGGTATTTGAAAATTTTCCCTAGACCGGTTCCATCCTCGCCCGGTTGCATATCCTGGACGATGTCCGGGGCATCCAGAACATCCCCAACAAAGAATTCTGTGTAGTGGGTGGGGTAAATCCCATGCGGCGGATACGAACCGGAATCCTCAGCTGAAGGAGGAGTTCCGTAATCGAAGTCCGAGGCCATGATCGTGGTGCCGCCGATGGTCAGCGCATTGTCGATCGGCGTATCTCCAGCCGACAGAGCTGCTACAAGCCTGACACCATATAGGGGCTTGGTATCGGTATAGGCTGTAATTAACCACAGCTCAAAGTTGCTGGCATCAATAACCCAGGTATCAGTGCCTAAATCATAAGTGGCGTCCGGACTGTAAAGCTGCAGCGCCGGAAGGGCAAAGGCTGACGAGGTCAGGAAACTCACTACAATAATAACAAGAAAAGCTTTCTTCATATCAGACTATCTCTTTTATGGTTTCAGGTTTTTATGCAAATAAGCAACTTTGACGCCAGCTAATCGATTTTTAGCTGTCTATCAGAGGTTTCCGTATCTTATTGGCAGTGAAAGGATTACCACGGTTAGCGAATGCCAAGAACGGGGGGG
>CAZYRH010000098.1:0-1680 GCA_964650395.1 uncultured Ignavibacteriales bacterium | reverse complement strand
GAGGCAGCTCTTAGCCAGATTGAGCGTTCCTTTGGCAAGGGCTCCATTATGAGATTGGGTGACGGAAGTGTCCTCGAGGTGGAGGTTATCCCGACCGGTTCGCTGGGGCTGGATCGCGCCCTTGGTGTTGGTGGAATTCCACGCGGCCGGGTAAGTGAGATCTTCGGTCCGGAATCATCGGGGAAAACAACGCTGGCGCTGCACATTCTTGCGGAGGCACAGAAAGCAGGCGGGGTAGCAGCTTTTATTGATGCCGAGCACGCTCTCGATGCCACCTATGCCCGCGCGCTCGGTGTCGACATCGACAACCTGCTTGTTTCCCAACCGGATACCGGGGAACAAGCGCTGGACATAACTGAAACACTTGTCCGCTCCAGCGCCGTGGATATTATTGTGATTGATTCGGTAGCTGCTCTGACGCCACGTTCTGAAATTGAGGGTGAGATGGGGGACGCTCACATGGGGCTACAGGCACGGCTGATGTCCCAGGCGCTGCGCAAGTTGACGGCCATTATTGCTAAATCAAAAACTGCTGTCATATTCATTAACCAGATTAGGATGAAAATCGGAATCATGTTCGGCAATCCGGAGACAACCACTGGTGGCAACGCCTTGAAGTTCTACTCAACTATTCGCCTTGATATTCGGAAAATAGCCACGATAAAGGATAGTCAGCAGATTTTAGGCTCACGCACGCGGGTACGGGTGGTCAAGAACAAGGTAGCCCCGCCGTTTCGTGAAGCAGAGTTCGATATTATTTATGGCAAGGGGATCTCACATTCGGGCGAGCTGCTTGATCTGGCAGTTGAAGCGGGAATAGCTGAAAAATCAGGCTCCTGGTTTAGCTACGGCTCCGAACGACTCGGGCAGGGACGGGAAAACGCCAGGCAGTTTCTCGAGGATAATGCTGAAGTCTCCGATGAAATTCTGGCGCAGGTGAAGGAGAAACTGGGAATGACCTCAGCTGTTGCCGAGGCAGACACAGAGGAAAACCCAAAAGAGTAGCTGGATGGAAAGTCCGGCCCACATGACATGGTGAAGGTGCACGGGTGCCTCCTACGTCAGGGGTAAGAAGGAACTGATAAATGTTCGGATACGCCCGGAGCATCAACCAAATGATGATCTTAACCGGCGTTATTTATTAACCTTTGCATTGTCCAGACAGTGCCTGATGGCACAGGTTTTTTGCGGTAATGTCAAGAATAGTGTGTAAAAAGGTGTATCCATGTAAGTCATGCCGCTTTTGCAGTTAGCCGTGCGACCTCTTTGATTCGCAGGTTATGGCATTTCCATTTGGTGTTGAAGTAGTTGAAGATAGCGTAGATGATACAATCGCAGTTTCTGGAGTTCTGAAATATATGCAGTCAGGAAATGAAATAGCCTCTCCTTTCCTGACCGCACCAATATAGCCGTCACGAAAGGGTTCGTGATGGCGCATGAAAAGTCAACCGCCTTCTGCTACGAGCACGGAGGAGGAGGAGGACCGCTCCGGAACAAGTAGTCAACCAGGTACGTCAGGTCTGCAACGTTTACCCCGTTGTCGCCATTAACATTACCCTCCTCTGGGCACGGCGGCGGCGGACCACTTCTGAACAAGTAGTCAACCAGGTAGGTCAAGTCGGCGATGTTAATTCCATCTTCTCCGTTGACACTGCCACGAGCAACACAGCAGCAGGCATC
>CAZYRH010000097.1:0-9067 GCA_964650395.1 uncultured Ignavibacteriales bacterium | reverse complement strand
TAAGGTTTGCCCGATGTAACTAAGTTGAAAGGTATATTAATTAACTCAGCCGAGAATGAAATTGAACCCTAAAGCCGAAGTGATAAAAGTGAAATCCCCTCTCCCGGTTATCCCGTTGAGGGATGTGGTGGTATTCCCGCATATGACTTACCCCATCTTAGTCGGTCGGGAGTTCACCATCAACGCCCTGAAGCGAGCGATGGTCGAACAGAAGCAGGTACTGCTGGTTGCTCAACGCCTCTCAACCATTGACACTCCCGGCACTGAAGATCTTTTCAAGGTTGGAGTTGTGGCCCGCATCCTCCAGGTAACGAAGATGCCGAACGGAACACTGAAAGTTGTAGTCGAGGGACTTGTTCAGGCGCAGGTGGTAGCTTTTACCAAGACTTCCAAGTACATTGCGGCCGACATCAGACTTGTGACTCCCAGTTCTGAAACGGTTGACCGCGAAACCGAAGCCTTGTTCCGCTCCGTCAACGAACGTTTTGCCGAATATGTGAGTCTGAACCGAAGAATTCCCGACGAGGTGTTGGTGTCGTTGGCAGCCATTGACAACCACCAGCACCAGGCCGACACTATGGCGGCTCACATTTTTCAGAAAATAGAGGTCAAGCAAAAGCTGCTTGAGACGTTTTCACTAAAAGAACGATTGACCTTATTATCCGAAACTCTCGCTGAGGAGATTGAAATCCTCAAAATCGAACAGAAACTCGACGGCCATGTCCGCGAATCTATGTCGCGCAGTCAACGCGAGTTTTACCTGCAGCAACAGCTCAAAGCAATCAAAGATGAACTGGGGCAGTACGATGAACCTTCGGCCGATGTCGATGATCTGTATGCCAAACTGGAAAGTCAGGACTACCCGGAGGCAGTCAGGACCAAGGCGGAAGAAGAAATCAGGAAGCTTGCTAAGATGCATCCCTACTCGGCTGAGTCAGGAGTTGTCCGTTCTTATCTCGACTGGCTTTTAGTTCTGCCCTGGACTGTCACCACGGATGATCGCGTTGACTTCAAACAGGTTAAGGCGATTCTGGACAGCGACCACTATGGTTTGGAGAAGGCCAAACGGCGGATTTTAGAGCATCTGGCAGTGATCCGCTTGGCGGGCAAGGTTAAGGGCCCTATTCTTTGCCTGGTGGGCCCGCCGGGGGTGGGTAAGACCTCGGTTGGCTGCTCTATCGCCCGCGCTCTGGGAAGAAAATTCGTGCGCATGTCTCTGGGAGGGGTCCATGACGAAGCAGAAATCCGAGGGCACCGCCGCACTTATGTCGGCGCTATGCCGGGCCGCATCATTCAGATGATCAAGAAAGCTGGGGCTTCTAATCCGGTAGTGTTGCTGGATGAGGTCGACAAGATCGGCAAGGACTTTCGTGGGGATCCGGCCTCGGCCCTATTGGAGGTCCTGGATTCGGAGCAGAACTACACATTCACTGATAATTACCTCGAAGTTGAGTGCGACCTGTCAAAGATTCTGTTTATTACCACCGCCAATACCGTGGCCCCAATTCCTCCAGCTCTTCGAGACCGCATGGAAACAATTCACCTCCCCGGCTACCTTGATTTTGAGAAAGGGTCTATAGCGCGCGATTATCTGGTGCCCAAGCTGGTAAAGCAAATCGGTCTTTCAAACGTGAAGATTGAATTCAAAGATGACGCTCTTTTTGAGATCATCCGTTACTACACCCGGGAGGCCGGAGTGCGGGAACTGGAGCGTCAGATTTCAAGTATGTTTCGCAAAACGGCAGTTCAACTGGCGGAAGGGAAAAAGCTCAGACATATAGTCTTTACCAAGCAGAAGGTTCGCAAGCTGTTAGGGCCTCAGAAGTTTGTCGGCACTCACATCAAAACGCACCCAACCATAGGGTATGCCGTAGGACTGGCCTGGACAGAGCAAGGCGGAGAGGCGCTGCCGGTGGAGGTTGTCCCTATGAAGGGTAAGGCCAAGTTGACGCTAACTGGCTCATTAGGGGATGTGATGCGCGAATCGGCTACAGCTGCTCTGTCATATATCCGCAATCACGCCAGAAGCTTCGGCTTGAATGAAGACTTCTTTGAAGAGCTTGACATACACGTCCACATCCCGGAAGGAGCAGTTCCCAAAGATGGCCCCTCGGCCGGCATTACACTGCTTACAGCGGTGCTGTCGACGTTGACGGAAATCCCGGTGCGAACGGACATAGCCATGACAGGAGAGATAACCTTAATAGGTGACGTTCTTCCGGTTGGAGGTTTGAATGAAAAGCTGCTGGCGGCCAAGCGACTCGGCCTAACCCAGATCATTTTGCCGGAAAACAACCGCAAGGACATGAGCGACCTTCAACCCGACCTCCTTGAGGGGTTACACCTGCATTTCGTACGGTCAGTGAAGGAGGTGCTCAAGTTGGTCATGCCCCGCTCTCCTTTCGTGGGGAACAGGGTGAGACCATACAGGCTGGTTCGTAGCGGAATGAGGCAATGACTCTCTCCTTGTGTGCAACTTACGAGGAATTGTGTTTCATGGGAAAAACTCTCCTTTCAAGAATCGTCACAAGCGAGTTTATCGGGTCATTCTTCACGATTGGCCAATTGCCCAACGATTCCCGTCCCCAGATTGCCTTTGCGGGGCGTTCCAATGTCGGCAAGTCTACATTGCTGAACAGTCTGGCGGGTCGGAAGAAACTGGCCAAGGTGTCTACCTCACCGGGCAAGACGCGGTCGATCAACTTCTTTCTGATCAACGACACGTTTTACTTTGTGGATTTACCCGGTTACGGGTATGCCAGAGTATCCAAAAAGGTCAGAGAAAGCTGGCCCAGGTTGATTGAGAAGTACCTTACCGGCAGCCGTCACCTGAGCGGTCTGATTCTTCTTTTAGACTGCCGGCGTGACCTCACCGAGGAGGATATACAGCTTGCGGCTTGGCTGGCTAATCGCAGTCTGTCGGTCCTGGTGGTGGTGACCAAATCCGACAAGCTCAGTCACGACAAAATCAATCGGAAAGTGAAGGAGGTTGAGTCGCGGCTAAGAGTGGAGGCAATTGCTTTTTCCTCGCTGACAGGTGCCGGAAGAAAGGAGCTGTTAAGCTCTATCCGCAATTTGGTTACAGAACACTTACCCATTAAGAGCAGACTGTCAGGGTGGAACACCACATGAAAACCACCATTATAGCGCCAGCGCCTCTATACCCGTTTTTGTCGTGCTGCAATGCCAGTCCCATGGAAAAGGAAGTGTTGGATTGCGGGGCAGGCGGTTCTTCGCCTCCCCTGGCTGTGTTTTATGAATACGGCTACAGAACTCATGGAATCGAAATTTCAGAGAAGCAGCTTAGGCTCGCTCAGCAGTTTTGCACGGACCACAGCATGGAGTTAGGTATTTTGCAAGGTGACATGCGTCAACTTCCATTTGGCGATGAATCAATGAGCTTTATCTATTCATATGACTCCATTTGTCACATGACAAAGAAGGAAGTTGCTGTTGCTATGCAAGAAGTAGAACGGGTGTTAAAAAAAGGAGGATTGTGTTTTGTCAATTTCCTCTTGGCTGACGAGGAGCACTTTGGGAAAGGTAAGCCACGAGGGCCTGGCGAATTTTTTATCGATGACGGGAACGAAAGAATCCTTCATAGTTTTTATGAAGACACTGAACCAGATGGGTACTTTCGTAATTTTACCCTTGTTCGAAGGGAGAAAAGACGATTGGAACTCTTTAGAGAAGGCAGAACAAATGGCTGGGCAGAAATAGACTACATTGCTCAAAAACGATAGAACTCGGCAAACTTTTTTGGACTGGAATACGCTTAGCTCATAAGACTAATAACATGATGAGACAATAGTGACAAAGCCGAAAGTTTTGTTGAATGCTTGGTTAACTAAATACTCAATGATAAGGGCATACTACGTATGGGTAAAAATAAAATCGTGATCGGGTGCCAATGGGGGGATGAAGGGAAAGGGAAAATTGTTGACCTTCTGGCGGCTGACGCCGATGTCATTACGCGCTTCCAGGGCGGGGCGAACGCCGGCCATACGATCGTGATAGATGACAAGAAATACATCCTCCACTTGATCCCCTCCGGCATCATGCATCCGGGAAAGGAGTGCTACATCGGCAATGGCGTCGTCTTGGACCCATTCGTTTTCAAAGAAGAAATTGACTTCCTCACCGGTCATGGTATCGATTATAAAGGCCGCTTATGGATCTCACCGGCCGCCAATCTGGTGCTGCCATACCACAAGTTGATCGATGCCGTGGAAGAAAAAAGCCGTGGCACCACGAACCTGGGAACGACTAAAAGAGGGATCGGCCCGGCCTATGTTGACAAAGTAGCCCGACATGGCATTCGTATTGCCGACCTGTTCGTTCCGGAACGGCTGAAGAAGAGGCTTGACTATCAGAAGACACTCAAAGCAAAATACCTCGAAGGCTCTGACGATGAACGGGCGGATCTCGACCGCACGTACCGGGAACTGCTCAATCAGACCGAACTGTTCCACCCCCTCGTGGTTGATGTCTCGCTGGCTTTGCACCGGGCCTACGACGAGGGCAAAACCATCCTGTTCGAAGGGGCTCAGGGGAGCATGCTAGACGTTGACCTAGGGACTTACCCGTTCGCAACCTCATCCAATACTACTGTCGGCGGAGCTCTGACCGGCTTGGGAATAGGGCCAAAAATGATTGATGAGGTAGTGGGGGTAATCAAGGCTTACACTACGCGGGTTGGTGCCGGGCCGTTTCCCTCTGAGCTGGTCGACGAGATGGGCGAGCAACTTCGCACCCAAGGTGACGAATACGGCGCCACTACCGGTCGACCACGGCGCTGCGGATGGCTCGATCTGGTAGCTTTGCGCCACGCTGTCCGCATAAACGACGTGGATTCTATTGCTATCACCAAGCTCGACGTGTTGGATGAGCTAAAAGAGATCAAAGTTGGAACTGCTTATCAACTGAACGGTGAAGTCCTGGACGAAGTCCCACTCGATCTTGCCCAGTTGAGCCATGTCAAGCCAGTTTACAAAACCCTTCCCGGCTGGCTGGCTGATACCACTGGCATGACCTCCTTTGAAGCCCTGCCTCAGAAGGCACGGGATTACTTGAACTTCATAGCGCATGATTTGAAAGTCAACATTTGCATAGTCTCGACCGGCGCTCAACGAAAGGAAACAATAGTCATTTAAACCCCCATTGAAGAGAAGGAACGACGATGAAAAAAGGAATGTTAGCTCTGGGCTTCATTGTTCTCGCTGCTGTTTGGGCGGTGGGATGCAACAAGGCGGACAAAGAGAGCAGCAATAAGGATACCGCTGATGTCCGGGAAGGGCAAAGCGACTCCGACTGGGTAACCACCAGCTCCGGTCTAAAGTATCTTGATCAAGTAGTTGGGCAGGGAGAAGAAGCAGTGACGGGGATGACAGTCGAGGTGCACTATACCGGATGGTTGTGGGAAAACGGCGAGCGCGGGAAAAAATTCGACAGCTCGCATGATCACGGTCAGCCATTCAGTTTTCAACTTGGTGCTGGTCGAGTCA
The DNA here is from genome assembly GCA_964650395.1 of uncultured Ignavibacteriales bacterium. Classification (GTDB taxonomy): domain Bacteria; phylum Zixibacteria; class MSB-5A5; order GN15; family FEB-12; genus CAZYRH01. The sequence goes on along the minus strand of CAZYRH010000097.1, from coordinate 3,563 downwards.
TTCCAGGCTGGGACGAGGGAGTTGTTGGTATGAAAGTCGGCGGCCGGCGGGAGCTCATTATTCCCCCGGAGCTTGCCTATGGTTCCCGAGGCGCCGGCAACGTTATCCCCCCCGATGCGACTCTGGATTTCGAGGTTGAATTCGTTCGTGTTATAAACAAATAGCCGTTACAACATGGCGTTATTAGAACAAAAAGGCACCCCGTGAGGGTGCCTTTTCCTTATATAAACAAGGAGTCAGAGAGAGGTACTACAGACTATTTATTCCCTCTCCATGCCGTGCAATCTGATAATTAAACAGCCGACAGATGCTTGAGGTTCCAGCGTAATGAGAGAAAAACCTCAGGTATTTTAAGACCTTCTAAGCTCACTACAACGATTGCGCTACCAATGACGAGATCGACTAAAGAAACGGCCGACCGTCAAAGCAGAGCAACTAACTTGAAGGTCGATAATGAACTGTATATTATATTGGTGAAGGATTAACTATGAACCCGGCTCATCGAGATCATATGAGCAACGCCAGCTTCGACCGAAATCCGCTGCTGTCTTCCCTCCAAGAGCTGAAGGAGTGCGCCTGCTGTCCCCGCGAGTGTCGTGCCGATCGAAGCTCGAACAAACTTGGGTATTGCAAGAGCGGCACGGGCTTTTCAGTCGCTTCGATTTGCGCCCATCATGGAGAGGAGCCGGTTATCTCGGGAACAAAAGGCATATGTAACATCTTTTTTACCCATTGCAACATGCAGTGCATCTTTTGCCAGAACTACGACATCAGCCGCAACACGGTTCCCGTCGTCGAGTGCCAAATGGAGCTTGCGCAACTCGTAGACCGTGTCGAGATGCATCTTGACGCCGGCTGCAAGTCGGTTGGCTTTGTCTCGCCCTCACATGTCCTTCCTCAGATGCGGGCAATTATAGCCGCTCTTAAGGCGCGCGGGCGAAGCCCCGTTTTCCTTTACAATACCAACGGGTATGATAAACAGCATACCATCCGGTCGCTTGAGGGTACTATTGATGTCTATTTGCCCGATATGAAGTACATGGATGCGAGCCTCGCCCGCGACTATTCGGACACACCTGATTATCCTGAAGTTGCCAAGAAGGCTGTCAAAGAGATGTATCGTCAGAAAGGAGCTGACATTCAATTGGATAATGAAGGACTCATCGAGTCCGGGCTGATTATCCGGCATCTGGTCCTTCCCGGCCATGTTGAAAACAGCAAGGCGGTGCTGCGTTATATTGCTAAAGAGCTGTCTACAGATGTTTACATTTCATTGATGTCCCAGTACTACCCCACGCTGGCAGTTGCTCACCACCCCAAGCTGGGCCGGTGTGTGACCAAGAAAGAATATGAGGAGGTCATCGAGGAGTTTGAAAGTCTTGGTTTCCACCGGGGTTTTGTGCAGGAACTCTCCAGTCCCCACCACTACCGCCCCGATTTCATGCAGCCGAATCCGTTTGAATGACAGAACACTATAATATTTGCCAAGCGTTGAGAGTTAACACGACCTGGTCTTGACAGACTTGCCCATGGGTGGTTGTTCGACTGCGAAGAGCGACACCAACGAAGATATCTGCATTAGCCCTTCTTACTGGCAGACCGGCGCGGCGCCGGCGCGAAAGAGATAGTCAACTAAATAGGTCAAGTCAGAGATGTTGATGTCGTTCTCTCCATCAACATTTGCCGCTTCTATGATGGGCGAAGGAGGGCCGCCAGCGAAGAGATAGTCAACCAGGTAGGTTAAATCAGCAACGTTCGGTCCGCTGCCGTCGTCATTGAGATCACCACAGATGTACACAAAAAGAGTTATAGCCTCACTGTCGAAGCTATACTCGTCGGCCACCTCGACGCTGAAACCAGTCAACACCTGCTCGTCCGGTGCTGTGCCGACAAGGGAATCATTCTGAATTGCCAGCCATCCAGGATAGTTGCTGTAAGTAATCGTGTGTACCGTATCGTCCACATCGATGAATTCCGGACAGTAGCCAAAAGTTTCGCCTGCCTGGCAAACGAGCGAATCAGGCGAGGTAATCTGCGGCGTCATGTTCACTGCGAAAGCGTGGGCGCCCGGTTCGCCGATATACGGGTGTGTTTCAACCCGTCCAGAAAAGTCGGCCGCCTTCAAGTAGTATGAAATCTGTGAGCCCGGTGGCTGGTCGGGGATATACCCATAGAAAGAATCTGGCTGAGCGGAGGCATTCAGGGTAGCATACATCCAGGGGTCAGCATTAACGCTGTAGTAGATTTTGAGCGATTCAGCAACTAACATGGTGCCGGAATAGGGTATAATCGTTGCTGAGATCAGGTAGTTGTCTAAGGTGTCGCTCATGCGTCCTGTCAGTGGAATATGGTCAATAAACAGCATCTTCTTATCAGGTACGCCCATGGTGCGGCAGTGGATAGCATCATTATCGTACCAGGAACCAGTGAATCCCAAAACCTCATAGCCCGGCATGGCCTCCTCATAAACTCCGAGGGCAGTGGTATCGTAACTGCTGCTGAACAGGGGAACAAAAACTTTCTTGTTCAAAATGAGCGAGTTGGTGTAGGCCGTCCCGGATGGACAGTAAATCCTCACGATGGTATACGGCTGCCCCCAGGCCGATATCTGCTGTGAGAGGTACTCGGCCCGGGCGTTCAAGAGACTGTAGCTGGGATTGCCGGGTGAGACGTCCTTGATCAGAATCGTCGTGGGATCCAGAAACTTTGCCCAGCAATCGATATGGTGAATCCCGCTTGATTCAACATATTCCAGCACCGTGTAATCATTACCGATGTAAGCCAGCATTATCGAGTCAACCTCAGCCGACGTTTTGTCAGGGTTCTCATTGTACACCAGCCGAGTAGATATTGACATCCCTAACCCATCCGACATATGGTTGCCGCCGGTATGAATCAGGTCCATACCGTACACGGGCAGGCCCCACTCGCTGCCAATTACTTGCGGGATGAGATCGTCGTAGGGTCTGGGACGGTTGTAAATGTGGTCGACGATAGCCAAATGCCCATCTTGAAAAATGAACCAGGGACCGTAGTCGCGGGTCCAGATGCTGTTGGTAGGAGCTATGATGAACTGGGTGTTGTCCATGTTAACGCCGTTAGACTGATAAGAGTTACGGGCACTGTTTTCCTGTGAGGTGTTAGCGACGATGGTAGTCACCATTACATCTTCCGACATTTCCGCTACCAGTGAAATTGAGATCCCCAACGGCCACCGGATTATCACGCCCTCTGAGGGTTCCCATTCGGCGGGGTTCCGGATTACCCCGGTCGGAGCTGAGGTGCTGTGATGAAACCTGCCGATTTCGTCCAGACGCTGCATTTCCTCTACGGTCAGTCCGATCGGGAGAAAATCCTCCTGGGATTGCTCACTGGCGAGGGCCTTCATAGAAAACACTGCAAAAAAGAAGACAAAGAACAGCAGGATTGTTTTTTTCATAATACTACCGCGTTGCAAAAAAGTATGGTCAGCAAACAGTACGTTCTGAAATATCCGGCAGCCATTTACAAACAATATAATACAAATCTCATTTTTGGCAACTTAAGCTTTTACAAGCTAGTGT
>CAZYRH010000096.1:0-9072 GCA_964650395.1 uncultured Ignavibacteriales bacterium | reverse complement strand
ACACTAGCAGTAAGCGGTAAGAAGTATTAGTACTCAAAGGCCGGTAAGAAGATAAAAAATACCTGCAACAATGAGAACTACCGCAATTACCGGAAACGCTAAGCCTAGCAGACCGCCAAAGATACCCACCAGCACTCCCAACAATCCAACCACAACACTTACCACCGCACCGAAAACGGCTCCGACCAGTCCTACCAAGCCTGCCACCAGGCCGATACATAACCCAAAGCCCCCGCATCCCAAAAAACCCAGCAAGATAAAGATCAAGAAGATAGCTCCCAGCGCTTTCAGCATCTCATTTCTCCCAAAAGTCAACGAATGATATCATTCGGGTGCAATCTACCTCTACAAAATTTACGAGCTTACCGTTATAATGTTTCACTCTTAGTTCATATTATATATATACTATTTCTGCTTTAGAGTATTCAACCCTTTGCTGTATGAGAATTGACTTGCGAATCGGCTTTGAAAACTTTACTTTGTTATCGTCATGGGAAAAAACGGAAGCTAAGTTTCCGTGAGGTGTTGTAGTTCATAGACAATTGCCCCCGTAGCTCATCCGGATAGAGCATCTGCCTTCTAAGCAGAGGGTAGCAGGTTCGAGTCCTGCCGGGGGTACTTGATTGTTTAGGGGTATGGTCGACAGAACTCGCCTTTGGCGGTGTTCTATCCTACCCTGCTTCTCAATCCCCGGTTGATTTGATAACGTCGTGGCAACACCAAATCAGCTATATCATCGCAGCTTGCGCATTCTTCAGGCAAGACTGTAGTGGTGTGTCAAGCTCAGCCCCAATTTTCTTCTCGTTACATAAGTATGACCAGCTTGCCGATCTGGGTGTGTCCGTTCTCGTCCTCCACGATCCAGTAATACAAGCCTGAAACCACTAACTGCACATTCCGGGTAACAAGGTCCCACTCCTGATAGGATGAGTTTGGATCAGAAGGGTCAAAGTCATGTTTGATTTCACGGACCAGGTCACCGTCGAGGGTGAATACTTTGATAGTACACTTCGGAGGCAGGTTGGCGAACGTGATTTTGCGCACGCGGTCCCGCGACCGATCTTCCTGACCTCTTCCCTCAAACCCCAGGACGCGATAGCCCGCATCATTGCGATACGGATTAGGATAGACGTAGACGTTCTTGACCTCATCAGGCTTTTGGTCCCATTCGTTGTTCGGATAAGCTGATTTGGCAGTGATTGTTTTAGACGATTCCAGCGGCGCCAAGCCTGTCCGTGGCGAACCGAAATCAAAGGCGGTTACCGCAACGTAGTAAGGCACCGCGGGTAGCAGGTTATCGATATAGCATTCGTACTCGTAATACTTGAGGTATCCGTCCTCGGTCAACTGCCCCGGATCGACATTCTGCAAGGAAGTTGGTCGGGATTCGTCGGGATAAATTCTCTTGATCGGGGTCGTTACGCCAAACTCAAACTGGTTGTAGTCGTGAGTTTCAAAGTAAAATATGGAATCGGGGAACTGAAGAAGTATATACGGTTGGACCCGCGTGAACCGGAGAGGATTGAAGCTACTATCAGCGCAGGGGTCCGGTCCTCCACCGTACAGGCAGCGGAGTTCCTCGAGCGTAAAAGGATCATCCATTCGTACGAAACGAGGGTTCCGACCTCTCAGGGAAGTATAGACGTACTTATCATAGTTTTCACGGTCGTATTGCGCTACGATAGAAAAGCTGGTTTCGCGATCGTCTCGAGCGATATAAATATGGTAGCCTTCAAAATCGACCTTGTTGGAGAAGACATCTCGGGTGGTTTCCGAACGTAGTCCGTTAAAGCGGACACGCAGACCGTTGGGGGTGGGATACAACCAGATCTCAGGCGCCGGCGGTGGCGCCGAGGCCTTCCAATCGGGGATACCATCTCCTTCATAGTAGGTTGTTTCGGCCACTGCTGCAACCCATTGTCCGTCTATGAAGTCTGAGTCAAGTACGCAAACGCGAAACTTCCCTTTGTATCCGTCATTGTTGGTATCAATACCGGGGATATCATACACTCTACCAGCTGTGAGAGCGTTGCGCACCAGGTTCGTGAAATCCACTCCTTCGTAATAAGCTTCCGGAAAGTAGTTCCGTCTCAGGTTGTGACTGTAGTTCCACGATATATTATGAAACCCGTCTCCGGCAACAAATACCACCGGGATACCTAGCGAGGCACCGGGGACCATGTCGAATGGGCCGACTGAAAGTAAGTACTGAACATCAGATCCTCTGGAAGCGAGATATGAGACCCGCGGATTCGGGTAGAGCCAAGTCGGGTTGGAAGGTCCAATCTCACATGTATACACCTGATCGTAGTCCACCTCACCGTTGCTGAGCAGGGCATATTTATTTCTATCACCATAAGGGGTGCCCAGTCCGTTGCCCATGTATCGGTAATTCTTTATCTGCTGGGGACCGAAATCATAGGTCGAGTTGTAATTGTAAACCCACCAGTTAAATGACATTTTCTGCTTATAAAGAGATGAGTTAAGGAAACGAATACCAGTGACATTGGGCACCTGAAATCCCTCTACCTGCCAGTCGCCATCGTTGTCGGCCGTCCAAGCGATGGCGACAGTGTCGAGAAAATCGCAGGTTTCAAACCGGGTCGGGGCAGTGAATAAAAAGCCCGAAAGGTCATCCCTCCCGTTAGTTATTCCTTTACGGCCGTATGGATCTGATTGGATATTCAAATTACGTTGTCCGGGGTGGACATCGGCGTCCCAGTAAATGCCAACATAGACATCTTGGAGCGCGATGGGGCCAATGTTTTTAATGTCATAGTTAATTATGACAAAATCATCTGTATGGCCGTATGACCAGGCAAACGATTGCTGGGTCACCTCTATGTGCAGCGGCTTATGCGAGCGGTTATCGATTGGGTCAAATGACCGGTTGGGGACGCCGCTGGTAAAGGTATCGACGTAGACCGCCACATAGTCCTGCTCTGAAATAGCGTCAGTATATTCCGGCGAATCGGGATTCAGAATGGATCGAAGGACCATGTCGGCCACGGGGTGCATCTCACGGCTTTGATTATTGAAGTCAGCCCCAGTCGATACCAGCGTATCTTTGCCGACCACGGCGCCTATCCAGAGCCCTCCCTTATAAAAATAGGTTGTGTTGGAACCCTTCGGATATTCACCAAGCGGTACCAGGATACCGGTAAAACAGTCGACCCTCAGTCCTCTGCCTTCACCAATTCCGATCATGCCGAAATTGGTGATGCCAAAAACCAAGCGCCCAACGTCATGAGTTCCCATACAATAGGTTGCCAGGGTGGCAGTAAAAGGCACAGCTCTCTCTTTGGGGTTTGAAGACCGCTGTGCAGACACTTGTACAGTCATGGTGAATATAACAGCAAGCGTTATCAGAAAGGAGTTAACGATTCTTGAAACAGTGACCATAATTTCGGAACAATCCTCGCGGTTACGGACGTGTCCGTTTTCACTAATCCTTATAAGATAGGCTCTATCTCGTAGCGACACAAGAACAATAGCGGCAGGTGTCGCTTAATAGCTATTTACAGGTTAATGGCGCCAGGGGTAAATTGTTCCCGAAGATGAGTATCACGTCCACGATTCATGGGCACAACGGGCTGCTCCTTTGTGAGTACACGGGAATGTAACTTCGGAGAGTCAGACTTAGATAATAATATCTTACCAACAAGGCCATTGTCAACTGAGTGGCGCTGTGCTATATTTGCTCCAGACAAATTCTGGAGGAAAAAATGAAACAGACTATCAAGACCGACCAGGCCCCACAGGCCATTGGCCCGTATTCACAAGCAGTAAAGGCTTCGTGCCAGAACCTGCTCTTCTGTTCCGGTCAGATCCCGCTTGATCCCAAGACTATGGAAGTTGTCGGGACAACAGCGCGGGAGCAGACCAAACAGGTAATGGACAACCTCGGTGCGGTTCTCAAAGAGGCTGGGGTCGATTTTTCTAACGTGGTTAAGACAACCATCTTTCTGGCCGACATGAACGACTTCACAGCGGTTAATGAAATGTATGCGACGTATTTTGATACCGACCCGCCAGCTCGGGCTACCATACAAGTTGTCCGGCTGCCAAAAGATGTCAGGGTAGAGATCGAAGCAATCGCGGTAGTTTAATACCGTTTATTAGTTGTCCTTATACGAATTGTCTTCTTCGCGTAGGGGGTGATCTGAAGATCACCCCGTCACGGAATAGGCGCCCTCCCCGACTATGGACATGGCGGAGGTTGCGGGCCACCCCGGAATAAGTAATCGACCAGGTAGGTCAAGTCTGCCACGTTGGTATTGCCGTCTCCGTTAACATCACCCTCCTCTGGGCATGGTGGCGGTGGACCACCTCTAAAGAGGTAGTCAACCAGGTAGGTCACGTCAGCAACATTGACCTGATCTAAGGGATCGCCGTCGACATTTCCTCTCATGCCGACGCAGCAACCTGCCAATGATATTGTACCGGCAACCGGCACGGGGTTATAATAGGCAATGCTACCGGAAAACAAGGGTAGATATGAAGCATACCCGTCCACTTCCACAGTGTCTTCCTGTCCAGAAGTAGCCCACCCCGGAATACTGAAATAGAGTTTTAGTATCTCCCCGTTTCCGGGCGTAAGCTCAGTGGTTGAGCTTTGGAGTTTAATCGCGTAGCGATCATTGGACGGATCATAATTGATGTATGATTGAATTTCAAAATCTTCGGTTCGGCAACCAGACGTCGAAAAGGAATCGTAGGTCACATTAAGGGTACCAAAAAACTCAAAGGGAATTACTATTTGGTAAGCAGGAAGGGTATTTCTTGCATAAACAATCATCTCAACGGGATCGCCTTTATTCCCTTCAGCATCAAGGGCAATCATAGAATCGGCTAAGGCTATAATATAATCAGATCTTTGTAAAGCAATAGTCCCTTCACTGGTGTCAATGGTAAGTGCGACATCAAACACGCCGGCGGTATCGTACGTATGCGTCAGGGTTTCCACATACACTGTTTCAAAATGGCCATCCCCAAAATCCCACATCCAGCTATCAACCGAGTACTCTGACGATCCCGTAAAATGCACTTCAAACGGCACCCAACCAAAGGTATTATCAGCATTGAACCAGATTCCCTTGTTGGGGGCTATGTACCTGACAATAGACTCATGGGCCTGTTGACAGGGCTCCTCGGGGCAGTGGTACTGATCCAGAGTATACCAGGTAGTGTGAAAATTGTCCCAGCCATAGTTTATATGATACTGTTTCACCACAGGGTCTCCGATTTCTCTCCAGCCATCACAGGCCATAGAATGCCCGGTGATGAAATACCATATTGGGAGGCTGTCGTTAATCTGCTCTTTTATTAAGTTGAACCAGCTCACGGAGTTATGTGAAAGGCGCAACTCCTGATCCATCTGGTCGCGGTACCGGAAGTGCGTTTCCCATGCGTTCATACAGAAGGGAATCTCTGACCCGGAAACACCCGACCCGCAATAGCCGTAATCCATCTCGAAGGCCACACCCACTTCGTAATTCAGTTCTGCAAGTGCGTCTTCCTGTTCTTGAGTACATCCATCGTGGCAATGAGGCGGAATGTTTTCCCAGTCATAAGGGTCTGAGAAATCCGCGGACAGCCATGCACCGGGTGTACTGCCTCCACAGGAATTGTCACCATTCCACCAGTAGGTGTAGTTGCCGTACCCTGCTTCAGGCCATTGATGGTATGCTATGATCTGCGCCGCAGCGGTCGCCACACAGCCGACCACACACCGGCCACCGTCTCCCATCGGGCAGTAGTTATTATATGGCTCGAACTGATGCCAGGAGATGTTACCCAGCAGAGGACCTACCTCGTCCATGGGAGCGAGGGTACCCTTGTTCAGACGGGTTTCAAACTGATCCCGGCTGGCCGAGAAGTGATTCCATTGCTGCCCATGAACCCTACCGAAGGGGACATCGCCTTGGGACGGCTGGGTTGCGTCCAGGCTTCCGTAGGTCTTGGCAAAGGCCCTGATTCGGTCGAGCAGAACCTCCCTCAGAAGCTGCGGGAATCCATGCCTCTTATCCACGTCCAGATTACACTCCTCCGAACTGGCCTTGACCGGCGGGAGTTCCTTGAGAACCGGCACAACCACATAACCGCTCGGAGCAATCGAGAAGCAGCGAGCCAGCACGGTGTCATTCTCAACGATCTCGCGAACGTCTGTGATCTGCGGATCGATCTCCCCGGCCCAGGCCCCCTTTTCAGATACCATGTGCGTGAGCCAATTCTGACAGACCCGCTCCATTTCTCCGGGTGTTGCTCTCTCAGCTTGCACTTGTGAGGCGCTGAAAAAACAAACCAAAAGAAGCAGCACTAAAGGAGTTAAGAACCTTGCGGTCAAGAACCTCGTGAAAGCCGGAGACACCACCCCTTTTGTCAAACCTGCACCATTTTCATTTACATGTGACATTGTAACACCTTTCAGTAAGTAATGCTTATATCGACTGTTGATTCTCATTTTTTTGCGCCCAAAACTAATCGGCTCTTCGTCAATGGGTTGTTGGCCTTAACTTAAAGCGATAAGCGAGCACTGCTAACGCCTTCACAGATTTTTACATAGCAAACATTGTGTTACTGATAAAACCTTTTTTCTCAGCCTCGATAAGCTGAGGCTAACTTTTCCCACAGCCCCCCGGAATATCACTATTCAGCTTGGGAAAAGCATATCTCATTCCCCGGCATGCTTGGGCGAAGTAAATTATTTATCTTACAACAAGTAATATAAGGCATTTGACAAATTTGACAATAAGTTTTTCGAGCCAGTATCCCCTGCCCTTGTTCTGTCAAAACCTGATCCCCATCGGATCGCAGAGAACCGGCCTGCACATTCTGACTCCTTCCGGCAAGATAAGATACGCCAAATTCTCATTGAAGGAAAGTAGCTTAGTCGGAGGCCAAAACGCTGAAAAAGGGCTTGACAAAACGGCTGAGGGGCCTTTCTTGCCCCATCAAAACTTGTGAAATCGGTCACATATTTTGACTGTGTAAGGATGTTAGGCAAAAGGAGATGTCAGAGTATTTATCTGTTTTGGTTTTCATCATTCTCGGCATCGCCATGGTGCTGGTCACCTTTTTCCTTGCTCGCTTGATCCGACCGCATAACCCATACCCTAAGAAAACAGTAAACTACGAATGTGCCGAATTACCGATCGGTACCTCCTGGATTCAGTTCAATAACCGCTTCTATATCTTTGCTCTCATATTTGTAGTCTTCGACGTTGAGGTGGTCTTTCTGATTCCCTGGGCGGTAGCATTCGGCAGGTTGGGGTTATTTGCGCTGGTTGAAATGGCTATTTTTATTCTCATTCTCTTTTTTGGCCTCTTTTATGCCTGGCGGAAAGGGGTGCTTAAGTGGGTCTGATCAAGAAGCTTCCTTACTATTCAGATAAAATTCCGGGCGGTGCTATTGTAACCACCGCTTTGGAGACCGTGTTGCATCAGGCGCAGGCCAAGTCATTGTGGTATTTGCTGTTTGGCACTGCCTGTTGTGCGATCGAGCTTATGTGCACCGGCGCTTCCCGGTTTGATTTCGACCGTTTAGGAATGATTTTCCGCGCCACACCGCGTCAGGCGGACCTGATTATTGTCGCGGGAACGATTACCAAGAAAATGGGGCCTCGGCTGCGGCGGCTGTATGATCAGATGGCCGAGCCGCGATATGTCATTGCGATGGGCGGCTGTACCATCAGCGGTGGCCCGTTTTACTACGACAGCTACGCGGTGGAAAAGGGCATCGATCATATCATTCCCGTTGATATCTATATCCCCGGCTGTCCGCCGCGACCGGAGTCACTGCTGGAAGGGTGTATCCATCTACAGGAAAAGATAAAAAAGCAGAAACTCTCCGATTGGCAAGAAAAGTAGCATGACCAAGGACGAGTTAAAGGAATATGTAAGCACTCATTTTGACGGCAAGCTAACCCTGCTCGATACCGGTCGCTACGATCCGATGTTCCAGGTGAAGGTGGAAGACTTGCTGGAAGTAGCCCGTGCTCTAAAAGCCGATGAAAATCTCCAGTTCGATTTTCTGTGTAACCTGGCAGGTGTCGATACCAAAGAGCACTTTGAGGCCGTCTATTCCATAGCTTCCATTTCGAAGAATCTCCGCCTCGATTTCAAGCTGATCCTTCCTTATGACAAGGCTGAAGTCGAATCGGTTCAGGAAGTCTGGCCCGGCATCAACTGGTATGAGCGGGAAATGTGGGAGCTTTATGGTATTAATGTGCTCAATCACGGCAATCTGAAACGCTTTCTTCTACCCGATGACTGGAACCAGGGGTACCCGATGCGCAAGGATTGGGACGCACCCGACTTCAAGCGGATGCCGGAGTTTTGACAATGGTGGAGTTGCCCACGGAAGAGTTTGTCGTCAATATGGGCCCCCAGCATCCGGCGACTCACGGTGTGGCCCGGCTCATATTGACCTTGGACGGGGAGAAAATTGTTAAGATTGAGCCGGTTATTGGCTACTTGCACCGGGCGATCGAGAAGGTCTGTGAAAATCGTACGTACGCCCAGTGCATTCCAATCATTGATCGGTTCGAATATGTCACGGCCATGTCGTGCAACTATGCGTTTTCGCTGGCGGCGGAAAAACTTGCGGGAATTGAAGTGCCTGAACGAGCGGAATACCTGCGGGTTATCATGCTCGAACTCAACCGTATCGCCTCGCACCTGCTTTTCTACGGTGTCACCGCCATGGATATCGGGGCTGTGACCCCATTTCTGTATGGGTTGCGCGAACGCGAGCTGATTGTGGACCTCTTTGAGATGACCTGCGGCCAGCGGTTGACATATAGCTATAATAGGATCGGTGGCGTTTCGAGGGACATCCCGAAGGAGTTTATTCCCCAAACACGTAAGGCGATTAAGATAATTGGCGCCAAGCTTTCCGATTATGAAGGGCTGCTTAACGAAAACCCGATCTGGCTGGCGCGCACCAAGGGAATTGGTGTCCTGCCAAAGGAAACAGCCATCGCTTATGGCGTTTCCGGCCCGGTGCTGAGAGCCTCGGGTGTACAGTATGATATCCGCCGCAATGACCCATACTCCATATATGATCGTTTT
>CAZYRH010000095.1:0-9265 GCA_964650395.1 uncultured Ignavibacteriales bacterium | reverse complement strand
CCGGGGAGCAGATCAATGTTGCCGATCTGACTTATTTAGTGAGTTACCTCTTCCAGGGTGGACCGCTACCGCCACCGTGCTTTTAGATCCAGTATACAAAAACTTCGAAATTGTTTAGCTGAGAAGTGGTACGGTAAGACCTGCTCACAATTGCTGATTAAGGTTAAGAATAAGAACATCACGGGCACGTAGTAAATTATCTCTTCCTGAACACCCTCTATGTCCACCTTGCCCGTAGCCTATTTGTTGGCAGGACATCTGCAAACCACGATGGCTATTCTACAAACCAGATGTTACTCTTCAGCACGCTTCTTCAGACGGAAGCTGTTGAGGGCAGCCTCATCGTTTTCTTTGGTAGCATGCTGTTCGACAGCATAATTGAATTGCTCTTGTTGGCGTTCTTTCAACTTCTCGTAGATCTTGTGTTCTTTTGAGGCTTCCATCAGGGATCGTCGTTTTTCACCCTCGTCTTTCTTGAGAATGTTTAACAGTTCTCGCCCGGCCAACATTTCCCTCTTCAGCTTGAGGATGTGCCGGGTATAAACGAGCATCTCGGCCACCGACACCGACCCGGTCATACCTCGACGCTGCCCGCTAAAAGTATCTTGCTTGTCTTTGGCGATTTGCCTTAGCGTCTGCTGCTGGTTGTAGACCTGGTGTAGGGCAGCCGCATGCTGCTTCTGTCTTTCTTTTTCAAGCTGCTCCCGGGCTTTAAGGAGGGTTTGGAGGCGATACTTGAACTTTTTCATAGAGGATCATGTCGGTTTATTCTCCGCCTCCGGCGTCCACCGGAAGCGGAGGAACCCGACCTCCTGCTAATCCTGCATAATCATCTTTAGTGCTTGAAATGAGTCCCGGTAGTCAGTCAGCTCTTTGATGCCCTGGCGGAAAAACTGGTTGATCTCATCAATTTTCGAAATGGCTCGATCAATCTTAGGATTGGAGCCTTTGACATAGGCACCGATAGTAATCAAATCCTCGGCTTCTCGATAAACTGACACTAATTCACGAACCTGACCGGCCAGGCTGATTTCCTCTTCGGTCGAAACATCTTTCATCAATCGGCTGATCGAATCAAGGATATCCACTGCCGGGTACTGGTTCATCGAGGCCAACTTTCTCGAAAGAGTCACATGACCATCCAGAAGCGACCGGACGGCGTCTGAAATCGGTTCGTTGAGGTCATCTCCTTCAACTAAGACAGCGTACAGACCGGTAATCGAACCTCGCTCCGTCTGACCGGCTCTTTCCAACAACCTCGGCAGGAGAGCAAAAACGGAAGGAGTATAGCCCTTGGCCGTGGGAGGCTCGCCAACGGCAATGCCGATTTCTCTTTGGGCCATGGCAATGCGAGTCAGAGAATCCATCAAAAGCATAACATCTTTCCCCAGGTCCCGAAAATACTCGGCAATAGCAGTGGCCACCAGAGCGCCTTTGATTCGAATCAACGCTGGCTGATCCGACGTCACCGCAACAACAACTGTTCTTTTCATTCCTTCAGTACCGATATCGTTCTCGATAAACTCCCTCACTTCTCTTCCCCGCTCTCCGACCAGAGCCACCACATTGACATCAGCCGAAGAGCCGCGCGCCATCATTCCGAGCATCACTGATTTCCCTACGCCTGATCCCGAGAAGATGCCCATACGTTGTCCTTTGCCGACAGCGGTAATGAGGTCAACCGCCTTGATACCGGTTCGCAGCGGCTCAGTGATTCTCTCGCGCTTGAGAGCAGGAATGGGGTCAGAGTGAACGGTGCGGGTACAGGTCGTCATTATTGGTCCCTTGCCGTCAATCGGTTGTCCCAGGCCACCCAGCACCCTTCCGACCAGTTCCTGTCCTACCGGAAGGCGCAGTTGCTCCGCCGTAGAAGTAACGATAGCGCCGGGAGTAATACCGGAAATTTCTCCCAGCGGCATAAGAAAAATCCGGTCGTCGTGAAAACCCACCGCTTCCGCCTTGACCTTGGTTCGATTATGGTAATTCTCAATGTTACAAAGTCGACCGATAGAGACAGCCGGTCCGGCTGACTCAATGACCAAACCGACCACCTGGGTCACTTTACCGAAGTGTTTGATGGTCTTAGTGTTTTTAATACGCTCGGCATAGACATCGTAGGGAATATAGCTCACAGCTACTCCTCGCCGGACAGAAGCGTTTCCTCGATGACCTCCAATTGCGATTCGAGACGAGCATCAATATCACCGGTGGGAGTTTCGATGAAGCAACCTCCGTAGCGAACTCGGGGATCGGGTTCGACTGATATTTCCTTGAAAGTTGAAGACTCTTTTTTTAACCGCTCCATGTTTTGCTCAATCAGTGGCAGATGCTCAGGATTGACTTTGATCTTCAGCTTTGAACGATCAACAAGGCTGTCCACGACGCCGTTAATTATACTCAGCGTAGCTCGGGGATCAACGGATACGGCCTCGAAGGTTACTTTGCGACTTATCTGCATCACCAAGTCGAGGATCTTGCTTTTGGCTTCTCTTAAAAGCGTCTCGCGCTGTTCAACGGTATCCTTTATAGCCTGTTGAAATTGCCGTAGTACCCGTTCAGCTTCCGCTCGACCTTCCTCACGCCCCTGGTTCAATCCTGTTTGATACCCCTCCTCGTGTCCCGAACGATGAGCCGCCTGCGTTTGATCTTCGAAGGCTGGCACCATTTTAAAGGTCTCCTGAATCGGGATCATCTTGGCTCCATCAGCCCCGGTAACAACGGATACTTCAGGAAAGACGCGACTGAGCTCTTGTTCCGCCAGCACCTCTTTTTGAAAGTCAAGATGCATTTCGCCGATGGACACTTTCGGAGCGCGTCTGGTGTGACGAATGATATTAGACAATAATATCCTCTTTTCGACCGCGGCCGGAAATAATAATTTGCCCTTCGTCTTCGAGACGGCGCACGGCATCCACAATGCGGCCTTGGGCCGCCTCAACGTCAGAAAGGCGTATCGGCCCCATGAATTCCATTTCTTCCTGAATCATCACTGCCACTCGTTCCGACACGTTGGAGAAGATCTTTCCTTTCAGCTCTTCACTGGCGGCCTTCAGGGAAATGGCGAGGTCTTTTGTCTCAACTTCCTTGAGCAGACGCTGGACGGAGCGGTCATCCAACAGCATAATATCCTCAAAGACAAACATCATGTTCTTAACCTCAGCGGACAAGTCGGCATTCTCGGCTTCCAGCGACTGTAAAATATTCTTCTCCGCGGAGGAGTCGATGAGATTTAAGATTTCAGCAATTGCCTTGGCTCCCCCCGAAGAAGACATCTCGCCCAAGGTTGTCTGTTCGAAATGGCCCTCGAGTGTTTGTTCAATCTCTCCCAGGATTTCCGGTGCGATTTTTTCCATGGTGGCAATCCGAAGCGACACCTCAGCCTGCAATTCGGGAGTCAATTCTGCCAGCACCGCCGCAGCGTGCTGGGGCGTCAACTGGGTAAGAATAAGTGAAATAGTCTGGGGGTGTTCGTTTTGAAGGAAGTTGGTGAGCTGCTTGGGATCAATATCTTTAAGAAGTGAGAAACCGCCGGACTTAATTGACGATTCTAAGCGCCCCATGATTTCCTTCGCCTTCGGGGCTCCAACAGCTTTTTCAAGCACCTGCCGGGCGAAGTCGATACCGCCCTGTGATATGTACTGCCGGGCCATGAAAATCTGGTAGCATTCCTCGATGACTTTCTCTTCCACTTCCGGCGGGACGTCACGCAGATTGGCAATCTCAACCGTGATTTTCTCCATGTCTTCTTCTCTCAGCCCCTTGAGGACATAGGCGGAAACTTCGGGACCAAACGCTACCAGCGCCACCGCGGCCTTTTGAATGGGGGTCATTGACTCGTAATCCATAACGGCTTACTCGTTCATTATGGTCCTGACTACCTTGGCGATTTCCTCCGGTTGCGCCTTGGCTGCTTCTTGCATCTCATCGACCAGCCGCGGTTTCCTCTTCTCGGGAACCACGCGCCTTGGCGGCGACTCTTCTTCAGAAGATTCCTCAGTTACTGAAAGTCGTGCGGCAGGTCTGGTCGGCGGAGCCAGTTTCGCCAAAGCGGCAAACAGTTTCTTTGACTTCTTCTTGAGGTAAAAAAGGAGGAAAATCACAAGAAGCCCGTACCCGATTTTCTTGGCTATCTCCAAGTAGAAGTCACGCTGGTACATGGAGTCCAGAAGATCTCTGTCTTGTTTGAGATTCTGGTGATCAAAAGCGATATTGACCATCTCTACCTGGTCGTTTCTTTGCTGGTTAAAGCCCACCGCATTTTTAACAATGGCTGCCAACCGATCCAACTCCTCTTGAGAGCGCGGTTGATATACTGATTCAGTCTCCCCTTTGTCGTTTTCAACGGGGGTGTAAATCCCGTCTACCAACACCGCAATCGACAGGCGCTCAATAGTGCCTACCGCATTCACAATGTGTTCAACGGTCTTGTTTAACTCATAGTTCATAATAACCGATTCGGAGCTGCCCGCCTCCTGGCTTTTGCCGGTCTCGGCGGTAGTATCTGAAGTCGTATTCGATGTTATTTCCCGCTCTTCACTTCGTATTGACGGTGAATCCGGGTCATACATCTCTGACGTCTTTTCCAGTTGCTGAAAATTCAACTCCGCCGTCACACGGATGACAGATTTGCTACGACCGAGGACGTCATCCAGCATGGTCTGAGCCTTCTGTTCAAGGTACTTCTCTACCTGCTGACGAACTTCCAGTTGACTGGCGCTAAGGCCGGCTATGGGGTCGGTTTCCTGACCCGACGACAGAAGATTGCCGTCATAATCCACGATAGTGATATTATCCGGCGTTAATCCTTCCACCGATGAAGCCACTAAGTGAGTGATGCCGGCAATCTGATGTCTGGAAAGACCGGAACCTTTCAATTTCAGGACCACTGAAGCAGTGGCCTTCTTTTGGTCCTGCTTGAACAACCTGTCTTTCGGCATAACAATATGTACCCGGGCTGCCTGTACTTCGTTTAGCTGCATTATCGTCTTGGTCAACTCACCTTCCAAAGCCCGGCGGAAGTTAAGGTTGAGTAGAAAATCGGTCATTCCCAAGTTGTTTTTGTCGAATATGGAATAGCCAATATTCCCCGAACGCGGAATACCCTCTGTAGCCAGGGAGATTCTGGTCTTGTATACCTCGCTTGAAGGGACTGAGACTGTTCGACCTCCATCCGTCAACTGATAGGGAGTGTGGTTGTCATTCAGGTAAGAGACAATCTCACCGGCTTCGCTTTCATCGAGATTGGAATAGAGAGATGAATAGGTCACATGGTTGACCCAACCAATGACAAAAACAATACCAACAATGGTACCGCCGACAATTCCCAACATCAGCATGACCTGACTGGGGGTCATCCTGCCGACATAATCTGTTACATTTTTGAAGAATACTTTGATTCTTTCCATGTCAATTCCTATTTACATCGTTGACCATCCATGGTCAAACGGGCATTCCGGCTGTATCTTACATTGGCATGCTGAGTATCTGGTTATAGGCGTTCACAAGTCGATTGCGAATTTCCAATAACAAATCCATTGCCAGTCCAGCCTCCTCAGCCTTTATCATAACCTGATGCAGTTCCACCGGCTCGCCGGATAAAAAAGCCTCCTGGATCTGGGCCGAATCCTTTTGCAGGTCATTGACCGAGTTGATCAAATTGGTAAAAACGTCAGAAAAGTTTCCCTCCGATTCAGCCTCGGGTTGAACCTTGTCTGTTTGTTTTGGCTTGATTTGCTCGGTAATGCCGGGCAAGAGTCGAACCACATTTCCCGGAGGTTCCATCATATTCACACCTTCACATCGATAATGCTACCAACCGTCACACGACCTCCCCCAACTTCAGTTGCCCTCTGGTGTGCCAGTTCAGACTGTGTCACATCGTTAAATCGACTGAGTAATAATTGAAGTGCCTTCCTTTCGCTAGAAGTCAAAAACTCCTCAGAGCTGACATTCGGCGCTTTGACGGCCAGACGAGAGCCTTTACCAACTTCCTGCGGGGAAAACGTGACCGATGAGTCGGCCTTTGGCACTTCCCTGTTTACGGATAAACGGTTGGCAGGGCCGTCACGACGTTCCAGCCTTTGATATGACTGAATGCCTATGGGATTGATTTTCATACGCTAGTTCTCATCCTCTTCTATATGTCCAGAGCATCCTTGGCCATCTGTTTAGCCGTTGAAATGGCGACGGTGTTTGCCTCATAGGCTCGGGCCGCAGCCATCATATCAACCATCTCGTTGACAACTTCAACATCCGGCATTTTGACATAGCCCTTTTCGTCAGCTTGGGGATGGGTGGGGTCGTACACCAAGCGATAGCTTGACTCAGGATCAGTGATTTTCCTCATAGATACCGACGGCAGTTCTACCCCTGATTGGGAGTGGAGGTGTTTCCCTTTCACATGCCGGTTGTTTGTCCGCGCCAAACGCAGACCGGCCTGTTTAACCAGGGAATTAAAGGTTCCTTTTACTTTGTTTTCATTTACAACGACCCGTTGGCGTCTATATGGTCCGCCGGTATCAGTTTTGGTCGTTTCGGCATTGGCAATGTTCTGGGCCGCCACGTTCATTTTTTTTCGCTGAATCGACAACCCCTTAGACGAAAGCTCAATTGCGTTCAAAATACCAGCCATGTAGCAACCTCTACTTGCTTGTGATGGCTTTTTTCAGGCCATCAAACTTTCTCTGCATCAATCGGGCTCCAATCGTGAATAACAGCTCGTTTTGAGCCATCAAAGATACCTCTCGATCAATATCTACCGAGTTCATAGCTCCCTCAGCTACATTAGCATTGTGAACCTCGGGGACTTCTGACTTCTGCTCACCGAGTGGAATGTGATCCGGATGGGTTACCGCCCCTTCAAGACGATTCGACTTGCCGGTCATTTTTTCCAACTCAGCCTTAAAATCGATGTTCCGACTTAGGTAACCGGGAGTGGAAACGTTAGCGATGTTACTACTGACCAACTTGTGACGAAAGGCAGTAAGATCAAGATACTTGCTGAAATTCGGTATCCCAACTCGCTCAAACATGAGTTGCGTCAGTTTATTCGGCATTGAGAGCTTTCCCCGATTGACTTCAAGCTATGTCTTTCACTGAGGCTTGATGTGTTCTTTCCTCGCCCAGCGACAGAACTAGTCCCCGCTGATGACGACGCCGTTGTGAACGTTTCTCTTCGCATTTTCTCATATTTGTCTGAAGCAACCTCAATGCCGGAACCGAAGGTTGTTGCCTTTCCATTGCAAGACAGGGACTTGCGGGCGAGCAGTTGAAAGCCCTGAGAATAACTCCTAAGGAAAAGAGGAAAGAATTTCTGGCAGATTGAGTAAAGATTACTCGCTTTGAGCCAGATAATAGAGTTGCGACGACGGCTCTTTCATGGACAATTCCATAGTCAGAATAACAACATCCACTCTTCTATTCATCGCCCTATTCTCAATTGAATTGTTGGGCCGAACGGGACGGAACTCACCGTAACCCAAAGCTGAAATTTTCTCCGGAGGAAAGGAATGAATATTGATAAAGTACCGCGTCACCTGCGTCGCTCGAGCCGCAGAGAGCTCCCAGTTGGATGGATACTTGGCGGTGCTGATGGGTCGGTTATCGGTATGCCCTTCCACGCGGATATGATTAGGGACGCTCTCAATATTCTCGTTTATCAAATCCAGAATTTCCCTTGCCCTCGGCTCCAGATCGGCGGAACCTTCCATGAAAAGGGCCGATTCAAGAATATGAACTACTAAACCCCGCTCCGTGATCTCCGTTCGGACTTTGTCATGCTGGTCCAGAGATTCGAATCTACCATCTATATGTTCCTGCAGCATCCGCAGGTTTCCCAACTTGAGCAACCCATGTCCCTTGGTCTTTGGCGCACTGTGGGCTTGGACATCGCTGCCGCCTCTCAGCACCCCATTCAGAGCCTCGGCCACTTTGCCGAATCTCTTGGCATCAATCTGTGACATGGAATACATGATAACAAAGAAAGCCAAAAGCAAAGTTATCAAGTCAGAGTAGGTCAACAACCAGCGTCCTAAGTCTTCCTTATCATCATCATGTTTGTGACGGCGGCGCAAAGCTTATGCCTCCTGTTTGCGGTAAGGAGGAGCTACAAAGGAAAGTAGCCTGGTCCGGACATAGCGCGGATTTTCGCCTGACTGCAAGGCCAGCATCCCTTCCATAATAAGCTCCAGATGGGCAATTTCTTCTTCATGGCGCATTCTCAGCTTGTCGGATATGGGCAGGAAAAACAAATTAGCCATCCCGACCCCCCACAGGGTGGCAATAAAAGCACCTGCAATATTGGTGGCCATGGTCGCGGCATCAGTCGCATTACCGAGGGTGTGGATAAGAGCCAAAACCGTCCCTAAAATCCCCATGGTAGGCGAAAAACCACCCGCTTTCTGAAAGAATATAATCCCTTTCTTATGTCGCTCTTCCAAGTAGGTGATTTCTGTTTCAAGTATTTCCCGCAGGATCGTAACCTCCGTGCCGTCGATGACAAGCTGTATGGCCTTTTTGAAAAATGGGTCAGTAATCTTATTAAGATCCGTCTCCAATCCCAGAATACCTTCCCGTCGGGCTTTTTCGGCCAGCTTGACAATGGCATCAATCGACCGGGTGAAAGGACGAGATTTACTGAAGGCCGCTACTTTCAAATAGTGAGGAAGCTGGAAGACCGTCTGGATTGAGGTAGTCACTGTGGTAGCGCCAAAGGTGCCGCCGATTACAAGCAGCATAGGGGCAATCAAAAACACCGAATTGAAGTGCCCTCCCTCCAGTAGAAAGGCGCTGCCGATAGCTCCGAAGGCAACTATCAGGCCAAGTAAAGTGGCAAAGTCCATCTCAACAAAATACCTTGTATTTGACGCGCCAACGATTGTTGCCGAGTCGTAAACAGCCGGTTCTTATCTGTTATCGGCATACTATGGCTATTATAAAGCTCGTTCAATTGGTGACTCCAAAACGGGTGATTTGCCAGAGAGGTAGATCAGGTTCCCTGTGAACCCGACATAAGAGCAGGTCAAAAACCCGCCTTGGTAGGTGCTCCTGACTTATTTATGCGCGGTCAGAAATCCTTTCCTGACCACCAACATAGCCGTCACGAAAGGGGAGGCTGTCCTAAAAGTTCTGCAAGTGGCCGCACCAAGCGCCCTGAAAGTCATGGTGAGCGGAGTCGAACCATGACTAAGTCGTTGCCGTGTAGTCGTCATCCTTCGACTCAGCTCACCTATGAAAAGGTCGCTGTCAATGTTTTTTTCTTTCCGTA
>CAZYRH010000094.1:7381-9373 GCA_964650395.1 uncultured Ignavibacteriales bacterium | reverse complement strand
GAATACAAAAAAAGAAGCGAGGAGAAAAGCTCCTCGCTTCTTATCTATACGTAACCGGTCTTCTAACCGATTAGAAGATCCAAGCGCCCAGTGGGCAATCGCCGCACCCGAAGTAATAGGTAATGAGATAGTTCACATCAGCTATATCGATGTAACCATCGGCATTAACGTCACTCAGGTGTTTGAACGGCACGGCACCAGGGGTACCGTTGTTCACGGTAGCAGCAAGATAAATAATGTCGGCAAGTGTAATAGCGCCGTCATTATCCACATCACCGCGACCGAATCCAGCCCACTTGTTGACCAGTTTGGCCAACGAGGCGTATTCGCCCGGATCTGCAGCATCAGTCAGACCGTGCAGGCCGAAGTGAGCGATACCAATAGTCAGGGTATCATTCGGTCCGAAGTCATTGGAGGCAAGCGTCACCAATGCTTCCTCATCACCGGCGTGGATGTCACCGTCGCTGAAGGCACCGGGACCACGAGTCATGAAGTTGTAGCAGGAATCCCACCAGATTCCCCAACCCCAGAAGCCGTGACCGGGATCTCCGGAGATACCGGACTCACCCCAGGTGTTGATCAGCGGTTCATAGCCACAACCGAACGGGACTTTGATCTGGCCCCAGGCCTGGGTAGCAGCGGCGTCGTAAGACCACGCTGTCGAGATACTGCGATCGATGGCAACTTCGTCGCCACCATTGTCACAATCGTAGTACTCGCCCAGGTACCAGTTCTTGACCGAGTCAACACCGTTCCGCTCGACGAACTCAAGGATTTCGAGTGTCACGTTGGCCAGCTCTGGCATATCGCAGATGCCGACAACACGACCTTTGACATAGATACCCATGGTGGAGTCGTTGTCGAACGGAGCGCCAAAGTTCGCCCAATCCCATCCGCCTCCGAGGTCGAAGTTCTGGACGGAATCGAGGAAACTCTTGCAGACCATATCACCGGTGAGGGTGGTATAGGAAGTACCAGTAGGGGAATACTCACCCAGCGAGACGCCGACATTAAGATACGGCTTGCAATCGTCATCGCACCAGTTCGGATCCGGCTGCAACGAGACATAGGCGTCCGTTTCGCCGCCGCCAGAGGTCCAATCCTGCGTGTGCGTAGCAATACGGTACGTACTGACCGCATACACATAGGAGCCCTGATAGTAAGACGCGCCGTCGCCGTCAATCAGGAAAGCGTTGTAGCCAGCAGGGCCGTCGCCCCAGTCACCGGTACCCAAACGGCCGGTGTTGGTTACCAACTGCTCGTTGGCGCAACTCGCTCCGAAGGTCAGGGTCGTGGTGTCGATTAAGCAGCCGCCGACAAGCGTCACCCGAATCTCTACATCCATAGTGGTGTCATTGAGGAAGAAATCAGGATCATCAGTACCGAGCAAGACGTAGAAGACTTGCGGCCCACGGCTGATAGCCGTCTGAATGATATCCAGCGCGAGGTCGGCAGTATCACCCGCCGCAATAACCGATCCGGCCTGTGGGAAGTCCACGGCGTTCAGGAACGGCGGGAAACCTGCGGCGGCGCGGTTGATGCTCTCCTTGTTGAGAGCCTTCTCCCGGGCCGTCAGGATGTTGTCCTCGTCAAGTGTCTTCTCGTTCACACGCAGATACTTGGACAAGAATGCATCCTGCGCCAGCTTGTCGGCTATCTTCGCGGCCCGATCCATGAAGGTCGGGTCAGTCGTAGTGGCCGAAGCAAAGTCAGGGATGCCCTGGCCGGAAGGAATCTCGTCGACCGCCACGCTCTCGAAGAGCAGGTCGGTACAGCCGGTGTTGACGAACACGTCGTAAATGGTGTCCTTCAAGCTCGCGGCAGTCCCGAACACAACCGCCTTGGTCGGGTTATAGGTCTGAATCTCCAGTCGCGGCCGGTCAACCTGCTTGGTCATGTCAACCAGGTCGCCCCAGTAGGAACCGAACGTAACGTGAATAGCGCCGGTCTCATCAGGACCCATAGCGCCGCCAACGCCCATGTTCCACGGGT
>CAZYRH010000094.1:2809-7281 GCA_964650395.1 uncultured Ignavibacteriales bacterium | reverse complement strand
ATAGCGCCGGTCTCATCAGGACCCATAGCGCCGCCAACGCCCATGTTCCACGGGTAACCATAGCTATGCTCCAAGCGACGTCGGTAGACCTCTTCGAAGGTTATGGAGTTAACACAACTGAGGTAGCCGTCTTCGTTGAAGGCATAGATCAGGTCATCGGGGTAATCGCCATCTTCCGGTTCGCAGGTGAGGATGCCGTCAGCGTAGTAACGGCCGCCACTGGCGCTTGAGAAGGTGGCAACGATATTGCCGTTGAGCCTGGCCACCTTGTACATGTTGCCACCCGCCGGTGGGCTGGCCCACTTTGTCAGGGTAGGCATGTACACGTGATTGACATCAACAATCGGAGCCTGGTAGTAAGCCCGGTTGGCGAGTACCGCCGACTGGACCGCACCAGTGGTAGCGTTGATGCAATAGAACAGACCATCGGTCGGGTGGTCGGCGTCGGCTCGCGAGTTGGCAAACAGCATGCCTTTATCGTATGATACGCCGGCCGTGAAGCCCTCGTCGCCAAAGTAGCCGTTGGCATGAGTCCAGACGTACTGGCCCTGGAGCTCGCCGCCAGGTGCCGTGGACAACCGCCAATTTTCGACACCGGTGGCAGCATCTAGCGAGTAGACGTCGCCTTCCACACCGACACCATAAGTAGCAAAGTAGAGGTTCGTGCCGTCAGTCGCTCCGGAAACATACGTACTCAAAGTGAGAGGCACCGGGTAGCCGGGCAACAACGTGCCGGTGGCGGCATTAGCGCCAACAACATAACCGTCATCCGTTCCCCAGTAGAGATTAACTTGACTAGCGACCTCCAACAGGATGGGACGGGCCCAACGGGTCAAGCCATACACCTCAGTGGGATATGTGTTAATATCACGGCTCCAGACCGGAGCGCCGTTGCTGAAGTTATAGGCCTCGATGGACTGCGAAGTTCCACCGGACACGAACAGCAGGGTATCGGTCCCCACTTTGCCGACCGTCGGTGTGCTACGGATGTTGCCCCAGAACGGTGGTGAGGGGAAGGGATTAGTCAAGGTGTAGACTTGGGCGCCGGTTGCCAGATCGAACACTATATAATGATCGATGAAGGAACAGACGACCTTGTCATAGGCGATGATCGGGCCGACAAAGGACATGCCGACCGCGTCTTCATAGCCCCAGTTTAAGGTCATATCGCACCAGGCATCGCCGACGCCGTTATTGGAAGCGCCGGTACGGGCCATGTCATGCTGATATGTAGCCCAGTCTTCGCCCGACGGGATACAGGAACGCCCGCTAAACGGGATGCAGCACTGGTAGACATCGACCACACCGGCTATGTCTTGCGGCGCGCCGGTCCAGTAAGGCCACAACAGTTCCCAGTAACCACTCCAGTTCTCAGCCAGGCCGTCATTCAAGCCACTGCCACCGTCATCGGACAAGGTGCGGATACCATCGGTCGAGTCGGTACCGAACGATTCAACAGCAACCCAGTAGTCACCTGCCGCGGTGATATTCATAGGTTCGAAATCAACGGTAGTCGGGGCCGGGAAGTAGGCATAAGGAATCGAGGTTCCAGGCCCAATCAAAATCGAGCCCCGCTCAACGCCGGGCAAGCCGCTGACGTCGGTGTATACCGATACCTTGGATTGCGTGGTGTAAGCGGTTGGGGTACCATTGTCATACAGATACCAGGAGACTTCGTGGATACGGCATTCTTCGCCTATTGTTGTGAACTTCTGAGCGTGACCAATGTCGCCCCAGGCGTCGGGTAAACGCCAGAAACTGGTCACCCCGGTGTAATGCCAGTACCAGGCGCAGTCGTAGTACTGGTCCTTGCACATGTAGGCTTTGAACAGTAAGTCCACGTCGATGCCATACAGGTCGAGCACAGTCCACCAAGCGCCACTATAGAAGCAGGTGGAACGCCCGTTAGGGGTGGTTTCATCGTCAGACAAGCAGGATTCATACTCAGTGCCCGGTACGCCGTTGGAGGAGAAGCCGATGTGGAAGTCGTTGTAGAACACGAGGTTCAAGGCTGAGAAATCGAAAGGCGTAAAGTCCGGGTAAGCTGTATACTCGCCGGGACCCAGTCCTACCCGAGCGATTTCGGTACCAGGGAATATGGCGGAGGTATCACTATCATACACGATCATAAACACCGAGTCATTACCGAATGAGCCGTCGCCCGGATCGTAAATAGCAACATCCACTGCTTTGAGGGTCTCCGGTCCTGCTACGCTAAAGCGTTGAACAAAAGGATCTATACCGTAGTCAGGATGGGGAGCCTGCCAGTAGTAGGCTGTGCCCTGGTAGTAAGACAGATAATAGCAATCGGAATAAGGTTGTTCTGAGCAACAGCGCTCGCTCAAGATAAAGAACGAGACATCAAGTCCCCAGTCGTTCAACATCGTCCCCCACAGGCCACCCCAGTACTCGCTCGCTCGCTCCTCACCGGCATATAGGCCATCGGCCGCGTCGGAGAGAAGCGAAAGGGTGTCATCTGGCGAATCCTGCAGTGTCGTCCAGCCGTAATGGTACTCATCTCCGTCGGAGAAAACCCATTCAGCGGCTGAAGAGACTGAGAAGTCAGCAGTCAGCCAGAAGACATTGCCTTGGGCGGTCCACTCTGCCTGAATGGTAGCCCACGGAATGTCAACCGAGTCGAGTACGTTGCCCGGGAATCCGAAGTTGTCATCCTCCCAGAGGTAGGCGCGAAAACTCGGATCGCCGGTTATACCGTGATTACCACTGACGAAAGTGCCGCCATACATTAAGTAGTGGGCTACTTTCAGCGTGCAATCATAGTTGGTTACCGAGGTGAATCGCATATTAAACAGGTCATCACCGTAGGCATCCGGGATCGGCCAACCAATGGCAGGCGAGCCACTGGTGTAATCCTCGACATCGCAGAAGTAGGACTGTGGCGTGGATGGTAGAGTCAAACCTGGGGGCAATTCTTTCAGAGCTGATTCTGGTTTCTTAAAGGTGGGCTGCTGTGGCCTGGCATCAAGGGCTGCATTGAACAGTGGAGCATCCGGGTTAATCTTGATGATAGGGTTCAACTCACCTTTAGTTGCGTCTGAAAGTGCTGTACCGTTAAGAGCCAAAAGTAGACTCACAACGAATACTGCGATTAACAGTCTTTTCAACATTTAATTCCTCCTTAAAATAAGGAATGTGTACAGGTTCGTTTCCCAAAGTCGGCAAATCGCCGGACTAACCTTATTATCGGCAGTCATAAGGCGTTTTAACCATTTCCCACAAAAATGTCTAGGGAAAAGTGGGATATTTACCTTGGTCAACAGAACCATTTAATTCCTATCTTTGGAGTTGGAGTTAGAATAACTCCAGTTGCGTTAAAAATTCTGCACTTCTTTACTCTTATTTTCAGCTTATTGTCTATTTCTTGTTACCTCCAAAATAGCCAACAACATTACTGTCAGCAGGTTAGGGTTACGAGTACTAATGTGATCCAGTAATGGAAGGTAAGAAAACCGGAAGTATAATGCGTTATATGAGTATAGCTAAGACTCTCTCGTAAAAGATATAAGAACTCAGCTAGCTTGATCAGGACTCACCACTTACCTCGTAGTTCATCCCTAACATTATACAACTTTTGTAGAGGTACTTAGCTGTCACCTTGCAAATCACTCGGTGGCTCTCAGATTCGCAGGCAACTGAACACACGCTCTAAACTAAAGGTAACTTTTTTCTCAGTATTGTCAAGGGGGAAATACGATATTTTTTCAGATTTTTTTTGTTTTTAATGTTTTATAAAGTTGTCTAAAAAATTATAAATTAGGATTGCGGCAGTCGACTCGAGGTTGTCCCCAAAGTCGGTTTTCTAAGGTTTTATATATATGCCAAGAGTGGTCGCGATGGAGCTTACGATGAAATCCGTCATTCCTGCGCAGGCAGGAATCCAGAGTAAGTAACTATAAGTCCGCAAACGCATTACGTATGGTGGGATGGAAATATCAAAAAAGATGGATTCCCGTTTTCACGGGAATGACAACCTCCCTTTTTCTTCTTCTGGTGCTTTTAGAGCAGTTCCGCTCTGCTTGTAGATACCTTCCCCATCCAAGTGTGCTTCGTATAGAGTGTCAGAGTCCTCAGGCAAAGTCGTCTGACAGCTCCAGGTAACAATCGTTTGCCTTTTGAGACGGTCTCCCTTAAGGCCAGAGCCTTTTTCTCCGGTTTAACGGCAACTGATTTGGTATTATTTTCCTTAGGTCAGTTTATCACATATTTTCGAAAGCTTTCTTCCGCTGGTAAGGAATAGCTTGACAGGTAAGCGGAAAGGTAGATTTCTTTGTGTAGGAAAGCATGCGCTTAGTTTCAATAAATGTAAAGAATTTCAGGGTCCTCAAAAGACTCAGCCTTTCCTTTCCGGACGCTGTTATCGGCGTTATCGGTCCTAACGGAGCAGGGAAGTCGTCGCTGGTGGAGGCGATTGCCTGGGCGCTGTATGGAAATCAGGCAGCCCGGTCAGGAAA
>CAZYRH010000094.1:0-2709 GCA_964650395.1 uncultured Ignavibacteriales bacterium | reverse complement strand
AAGCGGCGGGATCACCTGGCCGGCATGCTGGGTATTGAAAGGCTGGATAGAGCGATACAAAAAGTCAAAGAAGACAGCCGGGCCAACCAACGCCAGGTCGGTTTCCTTGAAAGACAGCTCGTTGAGACAGAGCAGATTGAGTTGCGGATAAAGGAACTAATCGAGCGGATTTCCCAATTGTCCCAGCAGGCTAACAGGCTGGCCACTGCCCGGAAGACAGCGGAAACTGCTTTTAACGAAGTCCAGGCGAAGTTTCTGAAAGTACAGCAGGCTAAGTCGGATTGGCTGCAGTTTCAAGCGAGACTGGAAGCGGAAGAAAAAACAAAGGCTAATCTAAGCCAGCAATTACAGGGCTTTAAGCAAGAAGCTTCAAAACTGGCTGACTATCAACAGGAGCTGGCTCAACTGGAGAACAAGCTGGCTGATCTAACCAGTCTCAAGCAGCGATTAGAAGTGATGAAACAGGCCAAAGGCCGGTTGGAGATGCGCTCAGAGCTGGCCAAACAGATGACTGAACTCAGCAATGAGAAAAGGCAAATTGATGAGTGTCTTGTCGCCGATGAAAAGCTCCTGACTGAGTACAGCCGGCAGTTAGGTAAGATTCCAGAGAATATCCGCGATCTTTTGCTTGATAATCAACGGCGCTTGGAGCAGGCGCGCAATGAATATAGTCGTTTGAGCTCCGAGAAAAGGTCGATGAAGCGGGATATTGATAAGCTGAGAAAGCAGATGGCTGATATTGCTCAACTTGGGCCTGACTCGGTCTGCGACCGATGCCTACGCCCGCTCGGCAATGACCTCCCTGAGATAAAAGCCCATTTAAGCAATGAACTCTCTCAACTCGATGCCCAAGTCCAAGAACTGAATAGTCGGCTTCGGGTCAAAGAGGAAGAGGGGACAAAGCTCAAAGCATCGGCCCAGGAGTTAGAAAAGAAAGTAAATGCCCGCTATGAACTGTCGATTAAGAACAAGGCCTGCCTCAATGAGCAAAAATCTCACATGGAGAGAAAAGAGAGCCTATTGAGTAAGCTGACCAGAGCTTCTCAACAGCATGACCAGCTTAAGCAGATAGAATTTGACGAGGCCCAGTTTTCAGCTATGGCGAGCAAGGTAGCGCAGCTTGAGCATGACCAATCCCGCTTCGACCAGCTCAAGGGGAGTTTATCCCGCTTGCCTGCCGTCAGCCAGGCTATTGAAGAATACACCGGCAAGGTGGCTGCCACAAATAAGGAGGTAACTCGGCTTGAGTCGGAGCTGGAGCGACTGGCTTACAGTGAGAAAGAGTTTGAGGAAGTCAAGAAGTCATTTGAGGAGGCACAGGGACAGTTTGAAACCGCCAAGAATGAGTATTTAGCTGCTTCTAAGGAAGTCGAACTTAACCAGAAGGAGCTGGAAGGGAAACAAGAACAGATGAAACGGTTCCAGCAGACGGCGCAGGAACTGGATGATTGCCGCACGAACCAGTACTATGGTGAGAAGCTGGCCAATCTTTTTGCTCAATTTCGCACCCATCTAATTGCCGGAATACGGCCTACTCTCACCGAAATCTCCAGCCGTTTGATTTCTGATATGACCAACGGCAAGTATAGCCTGGTCGAACTTGACGAAAAATACAATCTCAGGGTCATGGATTATGGTCAGTATTTTGGGGTGGAGCGGTTTTCCGGGGGGGAAAAGGATCTGGCCAATCTCTGTCTGCGGCTGGCTATATCACTGGCACTGACGGAATCGGCCGGTTTGGACAGGTCCTTTGTTATCTTAGACGAGGTCTTCGGCTCGCAGGATGACGAAAGAAAGGAGTTGATTGTCAAAGCGCTGGCCAATCTCAAAGCCAGATTCCCTCAGATTCTGTTGATTACTCACGTCGAGGACCTTAAAGACAGAGTGGAACAATTGATCGAAGTTCTCCCCACCGGCACCGGCTGGTCGGAGGTCAGGGTAAATGGCAACCCGGCCTGATAAACCTCGGCAGAGATTGAAAACCAGCACCAAGTGGGTAATAATCCTGCTGGTGGTGGCGCTCATTGTGGCCTTTCGGTTGGTCGAACAAATCGGCTTCGACTGCAGACCTTCCGACCGATTCATCGTAAAGAAGATCGAGGACGGTGACACGGTGGTACTTATGGGTGGTGACCGGCTTCGCCTGCTTTCAGTCGATACGCCGGAGAAAGGGGAGTTGTTTTTTGATGAGGCCTGTCAATTCCTCGCCGAGTTGACGCTCGGGAAGACCGCGCGGATAGAGTTCGCCGGTCGACGTCGCGATAAATACGGGCGGCTGCTGGCTTACATGTACATTGATACGATCTTCGTTAATAAAGCAATATTGGAAAACGGGCTGGGGGTTTTGTACCTGTTTAAGGACACCGAACTGGACCGTCCCGAAACAAGGGAGCTCTTGATGGCGCAGCGCGCTGCTATGGAGAAAAGAGTCGGCCTCTGGTCGATTGAACGGGCGCCGGAAGATTATTACATCGCCCTTGAGGGTTCGTTTCGCTTTCATCGTCCCGGCTGTTCTGCGGTGAAGAAATTAAAACCGGGGCATTACCGTATTTTTCACTCTCGCGAGGAAGCGCTTTATGAGGGCCTTTCCCCATGCCGGAGGTGTAAGCCGTAGTTGGAGTCCTTAGGGTGGGGCAACAAACAAAGGCAGCAAGCTTGTGCTCCAGACAATATCTTAGTCCTTGTAGGTAAGGTGCCTTGCGCACCTGA
>CAZYRH010000093.1:0-9524 GCA_964650395.1 uncultured Ignavibacteriales bacterium | reverse complement strand
GATTGCTTCGCTGCCGCTCGCAATGACGAGAACGGGACTTTTTCAACAAGCCCTTGCGCGGGAATGACGAACTTCACTGTATGTTGTATCGCGATTGCTCTTGATACCTCCATACCTTGCGAACCGACTTTTAGGGTAGTCTCTCCTCATCTGCTGCCAGACTACGCTAACATGGTAGACGGAGGACATCTGCCATGCACAAAGATACGATATTTTAATACGATATTTCAACCTTTTGACCGGAGGCCATTTTACCGGGAGGAGACAGAACGACGCGCTCATCCTGTCGGATGCCGCTTATGATTTCTGTCATTGATCCTAACTCCCGCCCCGTTTTCACGGGCACTGCTGTAACGTACTCGTTCTCGACCTTGAAAACAACCTTTTGTTCGTTACGAGTGGTGATGGCTTCTTTTGGAACTGCAACCACCGGTCTTTGCTTAACCTTCAAGGTTGCGCTATCGTCGACGAAGAAGTTCACCCTGGCGGACATTTCCGGTAACACGCGGTCGTCTCTCTGTAAGAAGGCGACTTTGGTTAATACTGTCGCTCGCGCCCGGTCGGCGGTTGGGACAATCTTCTTTACGTATCCGGGGTATCTCGTGTCGGGATAGGCGTCGAGAATTATCTCACACCGCTGCCCGACTGTTACCTTGTGGATATTCGACTCGGCTACATCAGCTTCAACTTCCAGTGAATTCATATCAGCCAGCGTCACAACCGACCCTTTTGATGAAGCGGACGATGCAAAGGGAGCCACAATCTCACCGACATCGGCGTTCTTGGTGAGAATCGTGCCGTCGAAGGGCGCCTTGATGTACGTATTCTCCAAAGCCACCTCGGCGGCTTTAACGTTAGCGGCGGCTCCTGCCACCGTGGCCAGGGCAAATTTGTACAATGTCTCGGCTGACTCAAGTTCGGTTTCTCTTATGGAACCGGACTCAAACAGCTCCTTGGCGCGGCGATAGCTGCGCCCGGCGTTGAGAGAGTCCGCCTCCGCCTTGACAAGCTCAGCTTTGGCCAGCTCCAGATTTGCTTTAATGTCGTCGTTGTCCAGAATGGCGATTACCTCGCCAACAGTGACAGTGTCACCTTCCTCAAAACCGAGATACAGCAGCCGTCCGGTTCCTTTGGAGGCTACTTCCGCTTTTCTTTGTGCCACTACGTATCCGGTAGCCACCAGACTTGCTTCAGCATCAGAACCGGTAATCAGGGTAGCCGTTGCTACTTTGACTTTCCTCGCTGGGGTAATGCTTTCCTTGAACAAGAAGTAGGCAACAACTACAATTGCGATAACCGCTACCCAGACAAGCACCATCCATTTTTTACTTCTGGGGCGGTCGCTTTGTCTTTTGTCGCGATCAATTTTCAGAGAAGCTATGTCAGCCTTATTCTTGTCGTCATTCATGAATTCACCTAACAAGACTTCTGCATCGCTTAAGGGGTGTTCTTGTGTCGCTTAACCTTTCTCCGCTCAGAGAACACATAGAGCCTCGCTCCCAGTGGAGACAGTTTTCCTGCTACACAAAGTACAATAATAACCCATGGCATTTATTCTAACGGAATCGGCCTTCGATGTAAAGAAACAATTGCCGCTTTAGCACAGAACAGCTTCCGATAAGCTACCAGAGGCCGAGAATGTCTTTGGCAGCATCGGAGCACATCTCTTTAGGGTTCCAAGGCGGATCCCAGACAAGCCTGATTTCGACTTCCTTAACACTTTCCAGCTCAGCCACTGCCCTATGTGCCTGGGCAATGAGAATTTCTCCATACGGGCAGGCCGGTGTGGTGAGGGTCATCTTGATCTGAATCTTCCCTTCCGGTTCTACATTAACATCGTACACCAAGCCAAGGTCGACGATGCCGATACCAATCTCAGGGTCATAGACCGATTTGAGGGCTGCGATGATTTCTTCTTTAGTTGGCACTGGCATGTTTTTTCCCGCAAGCTATGCTTCCACTTGGTATTCTCTTGGGTTGCGCTCACCCTTCGACTCCGCTCAGGGTGACGGCCGTTGGCCGCTTTATCAACAAAGTCACACTGGGTGACCTACGTCATGGTGAGCGGAGTCGAACCATGACAAACGCCAGAACTTACTCACCGTCTTCGGTCGACACGATGGTGCGGACATCACCGTGGCCGTTCTCGTGGTTCTTGATTCCTTCCATGAGGGTTAGCCATGCCAAAAGGGCACACTTTATACGCACCGGAAAATAACGCACCCCCTGCAAGGCATCGAGATCACCCAGTTCATCCGGGATATCCATCTGCTCTCCCTTGAGTACTCTTCTGACCATCTGAGCGATTCTCTTGACCTCTGCGAGGGGTTTACCCTTGATTACTTCCGCCAGTATGGAACCGGATGCCACCGAAATGGCACAACCGCGACAGTCAACGTGAACGTCTTTGACCATGCCGTCATCGAGTTCCACCTCAATGGAAATCTCATCGCCGCAGGAAGGGTTGACGCCGTTGGAAGTGATGTCCGACTTGTTCAGTGGCTTTCTTCCCCGCGGGGACCGGTAGTGGTCGAGGATGATGTCGCGATACATATTGTCAAGCGATTCGCTCATAGTCCAAAGTATTTCCTCATGTCTATCAACGCTCGCACCAGCTCGTCAACGTCGGTCATATCGTTATAAATATACAAAGACGCCCTTGCTGTGGCAACCTTGCCGAGAGTGCGCATCAGCGGCTGGGCGCAGTGGTGACCGGCCCTAATGGCGACTCCCCGTGAGTCAAGAAACTGGCTGATATCATGCGGATGAATGTCCTTGTCAGTAAACGATATTGCCCCACCCCGCAGAGAAGATTCCTGCGGCCCCTGGATTTCAATTCCGTCAAGACCCGACAGCTGTTCAATAGCATATTGTACAAGGTTAATCTCATGCTGTCGGACGTTATCCATCCCCAACTCTTCCAGATACGTTAGCGCCGAGTCGAAGGCTATGACGTCGCCGATATTGGGCGTTCCACCTTCGAATTTATATGGCACGTCAGCCCAGGTGATTCGGTCAAATCGAACTTCACGAATCATCTCTCCGCCCAAGTTAAACGGCGGTATCGCTTCAAGCAGCTCGCGACGTCCATAGAGCACCCCTACTCCAGTAGGACCGAGCATCTTGTGCGCGGAGAAGGCATAAAAGTCTACCCCCAGAGCTTTCACATCGACCGGTAAGTGGGGGACAGCCTGGGCACCATCGGCCAGAACCACAGCGCCGCGTCTGTGGGCTAGCTCAGTCAATTCCGCAACCGGGTTGATTGTACCCAGCACGTTTGACATGTGTGTCAGGGCCAGCAGTTTTGTCTTTGATGTTATAATCTTGTCAATGTCGCTGAGATCGAGATGCCCGCAGAGTGTGATTGGTATCTGCTTAAGCACCGCCTTTTTTTTCTGGGCGAGGATCACCCACGGGACGAGATTGGAGTGATGCTCCATCTCTGTAATAACAATCTCGTCGCCCTCCTTGATGTTGGTATCGCCCCACGAGTAGGCCACGAGGTTTATCGATTCGGTTGTCCCCCTGGTAAAGATGATTTCGTTGGGGTCAACACCGCCTATGAAACGAGCCACGTGTTCGCGCGTCTGTTCGTATTCTTTAGTGGCTTTTTCTGCCAGGGAATGGAATCCTCGATGGATATTGGCATTCGTCTTTCGGTAGTACTCGATAAGAGCATTAATGACCACTCGTGGTTTTTGGGTGGTGGCAGCGTTGTCGAGATATACCAGACGGTGACCGTTGACCTTCTGGTCGAGTATGGGAAAGTCTGCCTTGATGCTTTCGTGGTTTAATCGACAGCTTTCGACGTCAATAGCCGTCGGATTGTTTTTTGTTTTCAATTCCATCCACCTTTACTTTCCTGATGGCACTTCTTGACTTAGTCGAGCAGAACGTATATGTCGTCTCCTTCGACTTTGGTTTCGTAGGTGTCAATTGGGACCAATGCGGGAGGGGCTTTTACGCTCCCGTCCTTAACGTTGAACCGCGCTCCATGGCGGGGACAGATGATTTCTTCCCCACGCAATTCACCGTCACTTATGGGCGCGGAATCATGGGAGCACTCATCCGCGACAGCGAAAATGCCACTACTGATGTGGCAGAGGACGAACCGGTGGTAACCAATTTCAAACGCTTTCATGCTGCCTTCGGGGACATCCTTCACGCTTGCAACTTTTCCGAATTCAGCCATAAACTATATGTCCTCTAATCGTTGAGCCACAGAGTCGGTGATTCGTTCTTTGAGGTTCTCAGGTATCTGCTTGAGAGTTGACTCCGCAAAGCCGGACACGATCATCTGCACCGCTTCATTCTGCGGAATGCCGCGTGAGGTCAGGTAGAATACAGAGAGGGGGTCAATCGGGCCAATCGTGGCGCCGTGCGAGCATTTCACGTCTTCATTGAGTATCTCAAGCTCCGGAATGGTTTCAGCTTTGACTCCCTTGTTAAGCAACAGATTTCGGTTTTCCTGGTAGGCTTCGCATGCCTTGGCTCCCTTTTCAATACGAATCAAGCCGGTGTACGCTGATACCGCCCGGTCTCGAAGCGCTACTTTGAAATCTATATTTGATGTTGTTCTGCCGGCGACATGGTGGTGTAAGGTATGATTATCAAAATGCTGGTGTCCCGATCCGAACAAAAGTCCGTACATCTTACTTTCGGCTCCTTCGCCATTGAGGGTGACGCCGAAGTTCTGCTTTGATGTGGAAGCCCCGAAGGAAAGGGGTATGGTCAACATGGTTGCTCCCCGCTCAATTCTGGCCCGGTGGGTCAGGTACAAATGGGCAGCCGCCGCCTGGCGCTGAAGCAGAACGTAACGAACCCGGCTTTCCTCCGACCCAAAAATCTCGACGGCGCTGTTGGTATAACTGACGCCTTGATCTATGTCGGATGCACCCCCTCCGTATTCATCGATGACTGTCAGTTCGGCATTTTTTCCAACCACGATCAGCACCCGGTGGAAGTGGGCTGAGTTCTCTCGTCCAGCTTCATGCAGCAGGTGCAGAGGTTTCTCGACTGTTTGGCCGTTAGGGACATGAATGAATATCCCGTCATTGAATAAAGCTCCGTTCATCGCCTCAAACTTGCCCGTTTTACCATTGACCAATTGGTACAAGTACCTCTCGACAATCTCCTGATGTCTGCTCACTGCTTCTGAGAGCGTAGTGACAACAATACCTTTTTCAGAAAGTTCCTCCAGGCCGTGAAACTTGATTTCTTGCCCGCCGTGATCGGTCACCAGACCTGACAGGTGTCCTTGTTCAAGGTGGGTTAGCTCGACTTTTTCGACAGCATTGTAGCCATTGCCGAAGGCAGTATCTAAAACAGTATCGTGCTTTATCAAGAACTTGTTCGGGTTGGTGTATCTCCATGTATGCAGGCCTCGATGGGGGAGAGGGGTGCTATTGAACTCTTGACGCAACACCCGCCGCCGTTTCCTGAGCCACTGCGGACCTCGTTTAAGCGCCGGAGCAAACTCGTCAATCAGGTATTCAGAGCCGGGGGTGCTTTTGGTAGACGTCTTGTTCATTTTTACCCTACCGTGCCTTCCATTTCAAGTTCAATCAACCGATTGAGCTCCACTGCGTATTCCATCGGGAGCTCCTTGGTAAAGGGTTCCATAAAACCGTTGACGATCAAGAGACGGGCTTCATCCTCAGTGAGACCGCGGCTAGTCAGGTAGAACAACTGTTCTTCAGCGACCTTGGATACTCGCGCTTCATGTTCCACTTTGACCTGGTCGTTGTCAATTTCCATCGTGGGATAAGTGTCGGAACGGGCTTCTTCACCGATCAGCAGGGCATCGCATTCAACCGAGGCTTTAGAATTTACGGCATTCTTGTAAATCTTCACCAGCCCACGATACGAGGCGCGTCCGTTATCCTTTGAGATTGACTTAGACGTGATGCGTGACGAGGTATTGGGAGCAGCGTGGATAACCTTGGCGCCGGCGTCTTGATGTTGGTCAATTCCGGCAAAAGCAACCGAGAGCACTTCGGCCTTAGCCCCTTCGCCCATAAGCTGGATGCACGGGTACTTCATGCTCAGCCGAGAACCGATATTCCCGTCGATCCATTCTACGGTGGCATTCCGGTAGGCCGAGGCACGCTTGGTGACGAGGTTGAAGATATTGCGGGCCCAGTTTTGAATCGTGGTATATCGGATATAAGCCCCCTCAAGAGCAATCACTTCCACGACTGCCGCATGCAGCGATTCAGTCGAATAAATCGGGGCGGTGCAACCTTCGATGTAGTGCACCCGCGAGCCTTTGTCGGCGATGATGAGCGTCCGTTCAAACTGCCCCATGTTCTCGATGTTGATCCGGAAATAAGCCTGCAGGGGAATCTTGACATCCAAACCCGGCGGGACGTAAATGAACGACCCGCCCGACCATACGGCCGTATTCAGGGCCGCAAACTTGTTGTCGGTAGGCGGAACAACTGTGCCGAAGTATTTCCGGACAATTTCCTCCTGCTCGTGCAGACCGCTGTCCATGCTCAGGAAGATGACTCCCTGTTTTTTCAAATCATCACGCATCGAGTGGTAGACAACCTCCGACTCGTACTGGGCTGAAACACCGCCGAGGAATTTTTTCTCCGCTTCAGGAATGCCAAGCCTATCAAACGTCTTCTTGATGTACTCGGGCACATCGTCCCAGTCCTTACTCATCTCTTCGACCGGCTTCACGAAATAATAGATATTCTGGAAATCAATCTCGTTGAGGAGAGCCGTGTTTCCCCACTGGGGAATTGGCTTGGAAAAAAACATATCAAGCGCCTCGTGACGGCGGTCGGTCATCCACCGCGGCTCTTTTTTCAACTTGGAGATCATTTCAACCACTTCATGGTTGATGCCTTTGGCACCCTTGTGAAAATAATCCACCGGATCGCGGAAGCCATACTTGGTGGCATAGTCACTGTTGAGGTTTGTTAGATCGCTGTTGGGCTGCTTGGCGGAATCAGACATATCTACACCTCGACTTTTCCCCGGGTCGCTTTTTCAATCCAGTCGTAGCCTTTTTCCTCAAGCTGGAGGGCAAGTTCGGGTCCGCCTGACTTAACCAGCCGGCCATTAATCATAACATGAACATGATGTGGCTTCACATAATTGAGCAAGCGCTGGTAGTGAGTCACCAGCAGGATGCCGTTGTTATCGTTGTGGAAGCGATTGATTTCATTAGACACGATCTTTAATGCGTCGATGTCCAGACCGGAATCGGTTTCGTCCAGGAGCGCTATCTTGGGATTCAACATCGCCATTTGCAGAATCTCAACCTTCTTCTTTTCCCCGCCGGAGAATCCTTCGTTCAAATACCGGGTGGCAAAAGAACGATCAATCGACAAGGCGTCCATCTGCTTGAGGAAGATTTTGCGAAAATCCGACATATCGGCGTCTTTCCCACGGTGTGACTTCAGCGCTGTCCGCAAGAAGTTGGCTACAGTGACACCGGGAATGGCCAGAGGATACTGGAAGGCAAGAAATAGGCCAGCGTGGGAGCGCTCATCAGCGCTCATTTTCAACAGGTTCTGGCCGTCGAGGTAAGCCTCGCCTTTGATGATGGAGTAATCAGGATGTCCCATCAGAGCATTCGAAAGAGAGGACTTGCCTGAACCGTTGGGGCCCATAATGGCATGAATCTGACCGGAGTATACCCGCAGCGAAACCCCACGGATAACCTCCTTGCCTTCTACTTCAACATGTATATCTCTGAAATCAAGCAGTGGGTTTTTTTCAGTCATGGGTATGTTAACCTTTATTTCCTACGTTCGTTACCTTTTGCTTGCTGCTGTTATTTGTTTTTTGGGTCAGACTGGAAGTCAAAAGAGGACCGGTCGTTCGAAGGCGAGAAACGGCTACCCTACCAGTGGTGAGTTTCTTGCTGTCAATCAGGTCCTGCAAGGAAGTACTGGAAAGTAACTCACCCAGGTGCTCGGCCAGGCTATGAAGAACCACGTACAGGGAACAATTACCCACGTGCACGCATCTGTCCAGCTGTCCGGTATATCTGGTACAATTATCAAGGGCAATTAATGGGCCGCCGAGGGAGGTGATCGCCTCCAGCAAGTTAACCTTGCTAGGATGTTGTTTAAGGCGGAACCCGCCACCCCGACCGCGAACAGCAGTTACTAAACCGGCCCGGCGCAGAATTGACAGAAGCTTGGAGGTATAAGGGATGGAGAGGCCCTCCAATTGTGCAATCTCAGAAATAGATAACTGTCCGTTTGACCCCTTCCGCGCCAGAGCTATCAAACATCTGAGTCCGTATTTTTCAACAGCCGAGAGTCTCATTTGCCTTACCAGGTGAACACCATATTTTCACTGTCATTTATCAATTATACGAAAACATTACAAATCCGTAAAGTATTTTTTTAACTGAAGATGGAGGTTAATAGTTCCCAACGTTCATCTTTTTTTACCAATTTAGTTATTTTCTACCGACAGTGAGAAAGGCCGGTAAGTCAAGCTCGCTTCGCTTCCG
This sequence comes from uncultured Ignavibacteriales bacterium, assembly GCA_964650395.1. Taxonomy (GTDB): domain Bacteria; phylum Zixibacteria; class MSB-5A5; order GN15; family FEB-12; genus CAZYRH01. The sequence continues at coordinate 1,045 of CAZYRH010000093.1, read as the reverse complement.
TAACTTATTGCATAATAATAAGTAAGGGGGCGGCTCGACATCAGAACTCACCTAACGCTGGAAGAGCGATAATGGCCTCGGTTAGCTGCAGGTGGGGTTAGTTTACAATTAAGTTTTGAGCAGACGTGCATACTCTTTAGGTCTTCTATCTGCCAATACGTCATTTCGTGGTGTCACCATCTTGTCTCTTGCCATCGAGATGTCAATGTTTACGATTTTGATTTCTTCGTCTGATTGGGAAGCTTGAACAAGTACTTCACCTCTCGGATTAGCAATAGTTGACAGACCGGTGAACGTGAGGTTCCCCTCAGCCCCGATCCTGTTTGCAGTTATTACAAAAACACGATTAGTAACGGCATGTACGGGAACTGCCTTCTGTGCTAACCCTGGTATGACAAGATTTGAGGGATGACAGATAATGTCCGCACCTTTTAGGGCCAGTATCCGCCAGACTTCCGGGAATATCCAATCAAAGCAGATAAGCATACCTACCTTGCACAGACCTATGTCAAAAATGGGTAGACCAATATTTCCGGGTGTAAAGTAATCCTTTTCATTGTCGAATAAATGTAGTTTGCGATATTGGCCGATGTAGCCGTTAGGCCCAACTAATATTGCCGAATTATATAAGTGGTCATTGTCCCTTTCATTGAATCCAGACACAATGTACAGGTTATTTCCACGGCATATGGATTCGATGTGTCGGATAAAGATGCTGTCTTTGATCACCTCCGATGTATCCCAGGCTTGCTCGTGTGATTCGAAATTGTAGCCGGAATTGCATAACTCTGGCAGGACGAGGAGGTCTGCCGTCTTGGCAAGGGCGATAAACCTGTCGATCTTACGTATTGTTGCTTGAACATCGCCTAGGATGGGCGCAAACTGAATAAAACCCACTGTCATAACAAACTACCATTGGTCATGGTCTTATCTGTTCCTTACCCAGCATACGTAGGACCGGACCCCTAATAAAGCTGTTGCAAAAGTCCAGTAGGTTGGGTTTGATCTTGCCCTGTTTTGGTGGACAGTTTTCTAAGCATGTTGT
>CAZYRH010000092.1:5711-9697 GCA_964650395.1 uncultured Ignavibacteriales bacterium | reverse complement strand
GCACATGATTGACATGTGACAAGGGTATCGTATACTTGCAACTATGGATGCCCTCAAATTGGTCGCGGTGTTTGTCGTAATCGTCTTGGCGCTGCGAAAAAAACTGTCAGTAGGCATTACTCTTTTTGGGGCGGGGGTGATTATATCGCTGTTATACCAGGTTGAACCATTAGCTCTACTGGGTGGATACTGGAGCCTGATCAAGTCGGAGCGGTTCATTTTTCTCACCGCGATCATTGTCCTGATAACTATCCTTGGCCAGCTATTGAAGGAACTGAAGTCTCTTGAGAAGCTCTCTGAAGCCTGTCAGGGACTATATGGTGGTAACAAAACCGCCGTGGCAGTTCTGCCGCCGTTGGTGGGCTTGATGCCGATGCCGGGCGGTGCGCTTCTGTCGGCACCCCTGGTTGGCAATGTCCTTGCTGCCCCCAAGTACTCTCCTGATTTCAAAACCGCCAGCAACTACTGGTTTCGACATATCGTAGAGTTTTGTTGGCCTATTTACCCCGGTCTCATACTTACTGAGGCAATCACTGGACTGCCGATCGGCAGTGTCGCCTTAATGCAGTCCCCTCTGACCATTTTGATGATCCTTATCGGCCTGGTGTTTTTTATTCGCAAAGTAGAAAATAGTCATTTCAACCAATCCCATTTCTGGCGTCCCGTCATCGGCATTTTAAGCGCTATCTGGCCGATTGTTCTGGCGATAGCTGTATATGGGATTTTCAAAGTGCAACTGGCCTGGGCGGTGCTGTTCTCACTTATTGTGTTGGTCGGTATCGCTCGTCCCAAAAAAGAAAGTCTGGTGGCTGCGCTACGGAAGGGGCTGTCGTACAAACTGATTTTCCTTGTGTTTGGTACGTTATCGTTTCAAACTGCCCTGGAATTGTCAGGCGCCATCGGCTCTATACCTAAGTTGTCCCTGCAGTTCAACTTGCCCCCGGAGCTATTGATTTTCTTGGTCTGCTTTACCGCAGGAATACTGACCGGCATGGTGGCGGCTTTTGTCGCCATGAGCTATCCACTTTTAGCGGGTTTTCTCTATCAGCCGGAAATCTTGCCTTGCCATATCCTGCTGGCTTACCTTTCGGGCTACATCGGTATGATTCTCTCCCCCACTCATCTCTGCCTGATTCTCACCAACGAATACTTCCACAGCGACCTGCTAAAAGTCTATCGGAGACTGGTAATTCCAGTCATTTTTTTAGCTTTGCTGGGTTTACTACTGTATTTATCCCCATGGTGTAACCTTTTTAAGCTGCCATGACTGCGAATGCCGGTACATTTGTTTTGATATTGATTAAAAAGCGTGACTGTTTAGGTATTTTCACCGTTAGCATTAATTCAGAGGTGCCCTGCTTTTTCGACACAAACCTATAAGTTCTCATATGGCAATATGTTCTGGCTATACCGAAGGAAAGAAAAGCGGGAACTTTGTAGGGTCTTCTTAGTAGTATAAGATAAGGGTTACTGTTGACAGGTTGCTGAATGACCAAAGAAACAGAAAAAGATATTGATTACGACCTGATAAGAGCTGTCCAGAATGGTGATTTGGTTGCTTTTGATCGGTTGGTAGACCGTTACAAGAGCCGGTTGATGAGTGTCATCGGACGGATGCTTTCCTCACATGAAGAGGCTGAGGATGTTGTTCAGGAGACTTTTATCCGGGTCTACCAGCATCGGCAATCATTCAATTTTCAGCACTGTTTTTCGACATGGATATATACTATTGCGTTAAACCTGGCTCGCAATGAATTGCGGAAAAGGAAAAAATTCAAGTTTTACGATATATCGGAGATGAAAGGTAATGAGGCTGAGTTTGCGGTGGAGATGAAACTTCCCAGCCGCCTGCCGCAGGCTCTGAACACAGTAATTCAAGGACTTCCAGAGAAGTACCGGGCGGCCTTTATCTTGCGTGATATTCAAGAGTTGCCGTACGATGAAGTGGCCAAAGTCCTCGGCATTCCTCTTGGTACGGTGAAATCCCGTGTCAATCGAGCGCGAATGATGTTGCGGGATAAACTAAAACCAAAGCTGGAGAGTTATAATGCGTTGTCGAAAAGTACGCTCTTACCTGTCAGCCTATTGTAATGATGAGTTGAACAGTTCTCATAAGCTGGCCATAAGTGAGCATCTTTCGACTTGCTCCGCCTGCCGCCGTGAAGAGGTTGTTTATCGATCAACGTCTCAGGCGAGTAAGGAGTTGCCTAAGCTGACGGTCTCGAGCGAGTTCAATAGCAAGTTGCTCAATCGTATTGCCCGGGAGAGGTTTGCCCAGACGCGCACCAAGGCATATCTGCCCCGACGGGCGCCGATTATTCGCTGGAACCGAGCGATCCCTGCTTTTGCTACGGCGTGTCTGGCGGTTCTGTTGGCAGTGGTAGCTTTCTCTCCTCAGAATGAGAATGGTGGTTACCTTACCGCAAGTACAGCGACGGGTCTTGACGATTCCTACTTGACCGTTCAGCCTGTGAGTAACGCCAACACCACGACAAGTCTCAAGAAAAACTGGTCTCTGAACCATCAGTTGGCGCAATGGGAAAGAATGAACAGAATGTCAAAGGTGATTATCCAGCAGGCAGCATGGGATGATCTCGCTGGACCGTATGGGCGGGTGAGAGTCTCCCCGCTCCCGTCCTCAAGGCCGGTTCCTTATATGCCGAATTACTACAAGGTGCGCTCGGTGGTACAGACCTATATGTTCCCGGAGTCGCCATCAAATAGGGAGGCTGCGAAGGCATACTAAAAATGGTAACGAATTACTTCAGGACCGCCAAAATGATCACGGCAGAGGCGTTTTGGGCGGTCTTTTTTTCGGGTACTGTTTTTGCAGCGGACAGTTCTCTGTCGCTGCTTGAGCATGGATTGAACGAGCTGATTTTCCGGCTCTCCCGCTCAGTAGTGACAGTGGAGTCCTCGAAGCCTATTCCAACTAAGACCGCTCGGGGTCAAGGTGGGGAGAGCGTCTGCCGCTTAATTTCTTCGGGGATTGTTTATGACCCCGCTGGGCATATACTCGTTTCAGCGCCTGCGGTTGCTGGACAGGACCAGATAACGGTACACTTTGATGATGAAGCAATACCGGCTGAACTCAGAGGCGTCGACTATCAAACCGGTCTGGCTATAATAGATGTGAACCGAAGGATAGGGCTTCCTGTGGCTTTTGGCGCCGAGACTGGTTATGCCGGGCAAATGGTAATTGCGTTGGGAAATGTCTATGGAGTCCGGGCATCACCATCCCTTGGATTCTGTGCCGGTGCCAGACCCGATGGGTCCTTACAGTTTTCGGCGCCTATAACATCGGAGACAGTAGGAGGAGGGTTGTTCAATCTCTCGGGAAATCTAATGGGAGTTATTGTCGGCGGGATCGGCTCCGACAGATGGGCAAAGGCAGGGTTGGCAGTGCCGGCGCATGAAATTCCCAGAATCGTCCGTTATCTCTTAAGCCATGGTGACCGCCTGGCGGGATACATCGGCGTTACTACCACTGATATAGTAATCTCCCCCGGTTTGGAGCTGACATCTCCAAACCTGTTAGTTCACGCCACGGTTCCGGCCGGCCAGGTGATTGAAAGAGCTGTTATGGTTGCTTCGGTTGTTCCCTTTTCGCCGGCTGCACGAGCCGGTCTCAGAAAGGGGGATCTTTTGTATAACGTGAACAATACCACTTTAGGCTCTTCCTTGGAGCTGAAGATCAAAGTGCGTCAGATATCACCCGGAACTGTGGTTGAACTGGGATTTATTAGGCATAACACTCCTTATCAAGCTCGTCTTGAGGTCGGTCAACTGCTACTGACTGCGCCCAGAGAATTCTTCGTTGAACCCGCTTCCCCTTCACAAGGTGATATATCAATAGATTCCCTTGTAGACGAGATTAGGGTTCTAAAACGAGCCATATTTCATCTCGAGAGGCGTCTAAAAGCCTTGAAATAACAAGTTTGCCATTGCCAATATCCATTTCCCCCGTTTCTTTTCTGAACATGAAT
>CAZYRH010000092.1:0-5611 GCA_964650395.1 uncultured Ignavibacteriales bacterium | reverse complement strand
TTGGAGAGATCTGCTCTACCAATATCGTGTTACAATTAGAAACTTATGTGATATGTCTGAGTGCCTTTGAGAGAGTGGGGTGGGATTGATGCGGACCATTAAAAAAGTTGTTTTAGCTGTTGTTGCCAGTGTGGTGCTTCTTGCCGGAGCGCTGGGCGTCTATATTTTTCTGTTCGGAGGTCTGGAACGCATCGTCAACGCCCAGATTGCCTCCCTGGTTGAGCAACGATACAATTTGGAGATCACTATTGGAGACGTGAAGGGGGATTTCTTTTCCGGCCTCATCCTTGAAGATGTCGCTCTTTACTATGTCGACTCCAGCGCGCGTTACCAGCTTTTGGATATTCCTCGCCTTTCGACAGCCTATTCCTTGTCCAACTTGTGGAAGAAGAAGTATGTTTTGGACTACCTTTATATAGATTCGGCTACAGTCACCCTGGTGCGCGACAGTTCCGGGCACTGGCAGATTCCCGATTTTTCCCCTGGCGGTGGGGTCGGTAAAAAAACACTTCCTTCATTCTCCATCGGTGACTTTGGATTGAACAATGCCAGCGTAAAGCTCTTGGATAACAAGGACACTTTAAGCTTTAAAGATATCATCCTCTCCGTTGCTTTGCAGGGAAGAGAAAAGACCTTCTCGGCCAACCTGGGGCGCTTCGAGGCCAAGTCAAACAAAGGGCCGAGTAAAGTGACCGCTGCGGGTGGCAAACTGACATACTCCGAAGGAAGAGTCGTGTTTAAAGATATTGCGGTTATTGCCGGGGAAACGCGCGTAAAGCTTGGTGGTTACGTGAAACTGGGGAAGCAAGCTTCCGGACAGGTAGACTTTGCTCTTGATAATATTGATGTGGCTGAGCTCAGTCCGTTTGTTGGAAAAAAGTTGAAGGGCACTCTTGATGTCAACGGCACTGTCCGGTTTGAGGGAAGGAAGGTCGAAGGATCGATTGATATAGCCGGTGATTTCATGCGGGCCAGTTTTGAAAACCTTTTTGTTGGTTATCATTATGATAACAGCCTGTTGCTCCTTGATACACTGTATGGTACAATTCTGGACAACTGCACTATCGACGGCAGCGGCGTGCTGGACTTGTCCACTCCAGTTGAAAAGTATAGTCTCAGCGCTGAGATCAAAAACTTCAATCTTAAAAAACTGGTGCCTAATACTTTTGCATCGAACCTAACCGGACGCATCGAGTTACAGGGCCAATCATTTCGCAACGACAGATTGGCAATGAACTTCCATACCAAGCTGCATGAATCATCCTTTGACGAGTACCCTCTCCATGAAGCGTTCGGTGACCTGTTAGTAACCTCTGATTCTATCCGTTTTACCGATTCCTTTCGGATCAATTATTTTGAGAACATCTTCTATTTGACGGGTCGGATTGACTACTCGGATGATATCGACCTGGCTGTGGTCGCTGATTTTCATAATCTCGATCGGTACAAAGGGAAAATGTTTATTGACCAGCCAGGTGGTAGGGGACATGCTGAGGCAACTCTATCAGGTAGAACTGCCAACCCCAATCTACATGGTACCTTCACCTCAGACTCGGTGTGGATCTATGGCCTTTACAGCGACAGTTTATCAGCTTCGGTTGCGATTGACCAGTTCTTGAGCGGAAGAAGTGGAACAGTTATGGTTACGTTTTTCGATGGCGCCGCCTGGAATCTTCCGTACGACAGCGGACGTGTATTTCTTGCGGTCGATTCCAACCTGGTGCGAATCGATACGGCCACCATGTACAACCAGTACTCAAGGCTGAGAGGCGACGGCGTGCTTGATTATGGTGCTTATCCCATCCGAGTATCAGTCGATTCGCTGACGTTCGTTCTTTTTGACCGGGCCTTCTACAACCGGACCGAGATAGAATTTGATGTCGATTCATCAGGTTTCAACTTCCGGCACAGTGACGTGAGGACCGGCGACGGATCGTTATCGCTGGGGGGACGAATTAATTACGACGAGTCAATGGACGTGCTTCTGTCCTTTGATCGTATTCCCATTAGACCGTGGGTGAATGTGTTTGACACAGCGTTGCCGATCGACGGTTACGTTTCATGCCAGGCACGGGTTGAGGGAACCTTTCTTCACCCGCAATTCAGCCTCGCCGGTTCGATTGACTCACTGACCTACCGTGACCTGCAGCTGGGGGACGTTGTGGGTGGACTCAAGTACGATAATCGGCTGTTGACATCGGACAGCCTTATTATCCGTTCCGCCGGGGGAGAGTACCGCGGTACTGGTTCTTTCCACGTCGATTTAGCCTTTACCTCCAGTCCGGTAGAACGTTTTCCAGATATGCCTATGGACATCCGCATTTCTGCAACGGACCGGAGGTTTGACTTAGTCAGTCTGGTTATGCCGTCGGTTGAGCAGCTTAACGGTGACTTCTTTGCCGACATCACGCTTTCCGGAACACCCCATGCTCCCCACATGCAAGGTCAGGCATACATCAAGAATGCCCGGCTAAAGTATTTTGATCTGGCCCAGCCGATCTTGGCCGATTCGGCGGGAGTCACGATGAGGGACAACAAGATTATCATTGATCACATAGAGGCGTATACCAAAGACAAAAGGAGAGGAGGCCGCAAGAGGTATGCCTACCTTGAAGGCGACATCCTGGTAAAGTCGCTGAACGATTTCTACTATGACCTCGATATCACCTTGCCGAGGGAGTTTCCTTTCACGTACGAATTGGAAGACATCCAAGGGGTTGTGGAGGGGGAGTTGTATGTTGAGGGTGACACACCGCCTCTAGTGACCGGAGACCTGACGGTGACATCAGCTAAGTATCAAGCCAATTTCGCCACTGCAGAAGAGGGTTCGCCAATAATGCAAGCCTTTTCCGAGAATAGCGCTTGGGACTTGAATATCAATATCGATATTCTTTCCAACTACTGGATTAAGAACGACGACATCGATGCCGAGTTTTCCGGCCAGATTAATCTTATTCGTGAACATGGTGTCTATCAATTAATCGGAGAAATGGAGATACTGCGGGGACGGGGTTTCCTTTTTGATAAAACGTTTCGTCTTGAGTCCGGCAGTCAGGTTATCTTTGAAGGCAACCCCACAATTAATCCCCGGTTGGACATAACCGGCTACACTCGGATTGCCGGCGTGAAGAGATCCTCGACCGAAGAGCCGGAAACAATGGAGCCGCTTGAGATCGGTATTCACGTGACCGGCACTCTGGAAGAACCCGAGATCAACCCTGTGGAAGGTTCAAATTTCACCCGCGAGGATATCTTGCCGTTGATCGTGGCGAACTATTACAGTTCCGACTCAGTATCTTCATCTGGCCAAGTTGAACAGCGTCTTTCCGGTCTGATTTCTTCACAGGTGTCCCAGATCGGCGCCAAGCAGTTGGCTCAACTCGGAGTGGAAACGTTCGAGATTGATCCCATTTACGGTGGAGAGTACGATCCTCTCAAGGCTCGGGTGACGGTCGGTTTCTACACTTCTCCTAATCTCTACGTCTACGGCCGCTCGACCCTTTCAGGCCAGACCAGGCAGGAAGTCGGGTTTGAGTATCGCTTCAACAAGGCCTTTCTGCTGGAAGGGCTGCGCGACGAGGAAGAATTGTACCATCTGGCTCTCAAGCTCCACTGGGAATTCTGATGAAGAGAGTTTCTGCAGCTATCGCGGGGTTGTTTATTCTTTTCTGTCTATCTTCACCGGTGCGTGGAATGGACCGGGCCATGCTGCGTTGGATTCGGTCTAAACCGCCAATTGATTCGATTGTCATTTCCGGCAACAATTTCATCAAAGTATCCAAAATAAAAAAGCAGATGTACTCGCGGAAGCGTACTCTATGGGGCGTGATTAACGGAGACCGGAGAATACGGATTCAGCGGGAGACCTACGGACGGGATACACTGGAAATCAAATACCTGTACCTGGTCAGCGGATTTCTCGGTGTTCAGGTCCAAGAACATTTTGAAGTACTTGGCCAAGATTCTGTGGCACTGGTCAGTGTCGTCATTGACGAAGGACGCCAATTTCGCTACGGCGAGAAGAGCGTTAGCGGCTCATTTGAAAAGCGCTTTACGTCCAGGTTTGAAAAAGTTGCCGACCGGCTGAAGACAGGCCGCCCGATAAACCTGTTTGATCTTCACCAAACCACCTTTGATATGAAAACCATTCTTGCCAACGAGGGGTATCCATACGCTACGGTCTCTTTTGACGTTGATACGAACAATGCCGGATCGCTAATGGCGATCGCCTTCAATATCTTTGCCGACTCCCTGGTACGGTTCGGCAATGTCGCCATCGATGGTATTGATAAGTATCCTGAATACACGGCCAAGCGGGAGCTAAAGATCAAGCCGGGGGAGATCTACCGCCGGGACGACATCATCGACTCGCAAAGACGTCTATTAGAATCAGGGTACTTCAGCACTATTCGGTTGAGCCGGATCAACCAGGTTACCGATCGGCTTAACCCGGATTTACTCCTGCGGGTGCGCGAGAGAAAACCGATTTATGTAACCGTTAAGACCGGTGCCGGGCAGTCCGAGGTGCGCGATCTTACGTGGGATTTCTCGGCCGGCTTCGGCAAACGCAACTTCCTTGGCTCTCGCCGCTATGACCTGCTTACCCAATTGTCATTCGGTTTGGGGCATGATACGCGGCTCTTGAATCACAACTACCGGCTTCGCTTAACCGAACCGTGGTTTTTAGGTGTTCGTATGCCACTGTCTCTAACGGGTAAATTCGAGCCTGGAGTTAAGGACCCGGTGCAAGATTATCGGATAGAAAGCTGGTCAATATCAATGTCCACCACCAAGAACATTGGCCGAGAGATCAGAACAAGGCTGGGGCTGGAGTATGAATCGGTCAACATCTCAGGGGTGCCGAGTGACCAAATTGAGCTCAAGAAGCAAGAAGAGGGGATTTCCGTCAGGCGCAAACTCTATGTGACGTTCCGACGTGACAGCCGGGATGATATTTTCATTCCTCATAGAGGATCGGTGAGCGATCTCTCGGTAGAGTATTTCGGTGGTTTCTTAGGCGGCGACGACCATTTCTACAAGTGGCAGGCAAACTGGTCAAGCTACCAGGTGGTCTGGCCGGGTTGGATCTCCGCCACTCGTTTCAAAATTGGCCGGGCAAAAGCATTTGGCAAATCGGAGTCTGTGCCCGTTGATGACCGCTTTTATTTGGGTGGCGCTAACACGGTACGGGGCTTCAAGGAGAACACTCTTGGGCCGGTCCGCGAGGACGGCAAACCAAGGGGAGCGAATTGTACGTTTGTCTTCAACCAGGAATTCCGGTGGCGGACGCTTCAGATATTCCGTGTCGTTCCTCTTTTAAGCGGCTTACTTAAGACGTTTCCCCTCTGGCAGTCCGTTTTCATCGATATCGGGAACGGATTCACTAAGGCCAGTGAATTCAAATTCAACTCTCTCGCGTATAGCTACGGGTCCGGTCTTCAAATCGTATCGCCTGCCGGGCCGATACGTCTCGACTATGCCCGCCGTATCAGGACCGACAAAATCGACTTTGCGAATCGCTGGCACTTTACTATATTGTATGCGTTCTAACAGTCGCATGAGAATTACTTAACATTTACAGCACAATAGTGTTTTCGTGAGTTAATAAATG